>JAEWCF010000067.1 GCA_023390775.1 Bacteroidota bacterium
CCACCAGCCACCAGCCACCAGCCACCGGCCACCAGCCTCCTGCCACCGGCCACCAACCACCAAAGCACATTTAACAATTCCCAACCCTTTGCAACCCGAATAATAGCGTAGTTTTGCAAAATTGCACAAAAGCCAATGCCGGAAAAGAATTTTGAGGTTGAATTAGAGGAAAAAAAGGAGCTGTACGGATACCAGCAGGGGGATATCGACGCGATCTTCTCCCGTATGGAACAGGTCGCACCCAATTACCACCTGCTGTACCAGTTGCCAACCGGCGGCGGAAAGACCGTGATTTTTTCGGAGATCGTGCGGAGGTACCTTTCCAACCATGACAAAAAAGTGGTGGTGCTTACCCACCGGATCGAACTCTGCAAGCAGACCTCGCGCATGCTGACGGGTTTCGGGGTGACCAACAAGATCATCAACAGCAAGATCAAGGAGTTGCCGGACCAGAACGATTACATGTGTTTCGTGGCCATGGTCGAAACCCTCAAAAACCGCATTTACGACCAAAAGCTCCATCTGGACAACATCGGGCTGGTGATCATCGACGAGGCACATTACAACTCCTTCCGTAAGTTGCTTGGCTTTTTCAAGAACGCGTTCATTCTCGGGGTAACCGCCACGCCGCTGAGTTCCAACATCAAGCTCCCCATGAACCAGAATTATGACGAGCTGATCGTCGGGGATACCATCGAATCGCTGATCCAGAAAGGGTACCTCGCCCGTGCCCACACCTACGCTTATGACGTGGGGCTCACCTCGCTCAAGGTGGGGATCAATGGTGATTATACGGTCAAATCGTCGGAGGAATTGTATTCCAACGTCACGATGCAGGAAAAACTGCTGCACGCCTATACCGAGAAATCCCTCGGCAAGAAAACGCTCATCTTCAACAACGGGATCAACACATCGCTCTATGTGTATGAAATGTTCAAGGAGGCCGGGCATCCCATTCGCCACCTCGACAATACCAGCAGCAACGAGCAGCGCCGCGAGATCCTGCACTGGTTTAAGAAGACGCCTGGCGCGGTATTGACCTCGGTGGGAATCCTGACCACGGGTTTTGACGAACCCACTGTGGAGAGCATCATTTTGAACCGCGCCACCAAATCCCTGACCCTTTATTTCCAGATGATCGGGCGCGGATCGCGGAAACTTCCGGGCAAAGATTCCTTTATCATCATCGATTTAGGGAACAACGCCGCGCGGTTCGGGCTGTGGAACCAACCGGTTGACTGGCAGCACATCTTCCGGGCCCCCGAATTTTACCTCGAAAACCTTCGGGACGACGCCGAGATCGAAATGCATTTCCGGTATGTTATGCCGGCTGCGGTCCGGGAGCGGTTCTCCAAGACGGAAAACGTGGACCTCGACATCGAACATGAATTCCGGATGGCCGTCCGCAACAATCTCAGGCCCAAGATCGTAGTTGAAAAATCGCTTGCCCAGCACGCGGCCATGTGCGTCGACAATGCCGATGAACTTTCGCAGGCGCGCACCCTTGCCAAATTGTTGAGTGAGGACATCGATTGGCGGATGAAGAAGTTCGCTTCAATGTTGAGCCATGTCAGCAAAAACTATCGCGAGTGGCTCATCGAAGATTATCGGCAAAAACTCGCTCTTGCCATTGGCAGGTTATGGCGCGAAACCCGGCTATAACGTTTGCGATTAACATCGTTTTAACTTAAAATCAGGCAGATATTCGGCAAAAAAAATAGTTAAAATGCGCTCACTTATGCGAAATGTGCATTTCATCGAGTATATAAAGCGTTGAACTGATGTTTTTTTCTGTCGTGCGATCATGCGGTAATTTTGCTTCGTAAGGGATAATTGTGTGATCCCCGCAGCATTAGCATGAAAAAGAAGTACGACGTTTTGCTGATATTGGAAGGTACTTACCCGTTTAACGGCGGAGGTGTCTCGACCTGGGCGCACATGCTTTGCACCAAGGTCCGCAATGTCAATTATGCGCTGTATTCCATCAATGCGGATTTCGAGACCAAGCCAAAATACGAACTGAGCGACAATGTGACCGAGGTGGTCCAGGTGCCGCTCTGGTCGCCGCTTGAACCCCGCGAACTCCTTTCTTACGGCAAGAAGTACCACAAATTCGTGGCCCGCAAGGAGCAGGACGACGATCAGCAGATCCGGACCGAATTCCTTCCCGTATTTGAAAAACTCATCACCAATATGTACGCGGACAACCTCGATCCCGAAGAATTGGACGAGGTGCTCTTTGATATGTGGAGGTATTTCCAGAAACACGATTACAAGAAAACCATGAAGAGCCCGCTGGTGTGGCGAGCCTTCTGCTATCATGTGAGCGACGTGCTTTCCACCGAAGCGAATTGCGAGGCCACCCTTTACGACCTGACCGTCGGCATGCGCTGGCTGTACCGTTTCCTTTTGCCGATTTCGATCAACGTGCCGCGCGCCGATATTTCGCACCTGACCATTTCCGGTTTTCCGGTCATTCCCGCGCTCGTGCTTAAGTACAAGTACGGAACGCCGATGATCGTGACCGAGCACGGTGTGTTCATTCGTGAGCGCTTGATCGCGATCAACTCATCGGAATATTCGTTCTTCCTCAAGAAAATGCTGATCAAATTGTCGGAGGCCATCACCGGGCTGGTGTATTATAAGGCCGATGAGATCCTTTCGGTCAACAAATTCAACATGATCTGGGAGAAACTCTACGGGGCAAGCACCGACAAGATCGATGTCATCTACAACGGAATCGATCACCAATTGTTCGCGCCGGCACCGAAACCTGCCGCTTTGGAGGGTACACCGACGGTGGTTGCTGCCGCGAGGATCTTCGAGCTTAAGGACATCATCACAATGATCCGTTCATGTGATGTGGCGCGACGCCAGATCCCGAACGTCAAATTCCTGGTTTACGGCGACAAGAATGCAGTTCCCGAATACACCAAGCAATGTGAGGACCTCATCGACGAACTTGGCCTGCGCGACAATTTTGTACTAGCCGGTTACCACGCGAGCCCTCACACCTTGTTCTGCGAAGGGGATATATCAATCCTGACCTCAATCTCCGAGGGATTTCCGTACACCGTCCTTGAGTCGATGAGCTGCGGGATTCCCGTGGTGGCCACCGATGTTGGCGGCGTTACCGAAGCCCTTGACGAGTCCTGCGGGTTCATTTGCAAGCCAAAGGACCACGTTGAGATCGGAAACAGGGTGGTGGAACTTCTGCAAAATGAGGAACTTCGCAAAAAAATGGGAATAAACGCACGCCGCAAGGTCGTGGAGAACTTTACAATTGGTAAATTTATCCATGAATATGAACAGGCCTACGAACGTGTTGCCCGCAGGGAAGCCAAAGAAGTTGTCGAACCGATATTCCTACAGTTAGAACAACGCCAGGCGGCTTCCTAATTACCGATCGATCCTGCACAGCCCCCAAACCTACTGCATGGAACACCAGAATGAAAATATCAAGTCCCTGATTCTTGACATCAGGGAAAAAGTCGGCAGGCCCGTGTCCAACCGGGTCGTGGTGGCTACGATAGAGTCGCTCGGAATCCGCAATAAGGATACCGAAGCCGATTATGGAATTCCTACCATCTACGAACTCGCCGACCTTGTTTACCATGAACTGACGCATTCCCAGGAACACGCCGGCGCCCGCAATGTCAAGGAGCGCGAGGCCGTCCTGAATTCACCCGCCCAGGTCCAGGTTTCGGATTACCTGAAGATCAAGGCACGCCTCTTTGTCGAATATTACCCCAAGGGCATTTTGCATCTTTTGCCCGTTGTGCTCCAGATCGGGGCGATCATCGTTTTTGGATACTCGCTTTGGACCTTCGTCGGATTCAATCACGTGCAGTCCACCGCGGTCGTGCTCGGGGTCATCATCGGGCTGGTTTCGACCGCCGGTTTTGTGCAGGTCATAGGCCGGCAGGCGTCTTTCTATTGGAATTATGAGGATTTTCCCATGGTCAGGGAAACGGTCAATTACCTCTTGCGCGTCGGGTCGATCGCCATCCTCGCCGTTTTGGGCGTGATCGCGCTGCTCAACGTCTTTATCTATCTGTACCCGTTCAAGGTATTGGTTGTAATTTCGGCCTATGCCTTCATGATCGGGTTATTGCTCCTGGTCCTTGCACCTTTGCACACGATCAACCAGCGATGGGTGATCTCACTTTCGATATTTGCCGGCACCGCCGTCGCCATTTTGCTCAAATCTTTCACGCCCGTCCATGTCTACCTGACGCACTGGCTTGGGATCGGGACGGCAATCGTGATCTCACGCGTTTTCCTCACGCGGTATTTTGCCAAGAAGATCGGGAAGAAAAAGACCGATGGCCTTGAGGTAAAGCCCGAGGTGGTGATTTACCACAATTACCAATATTTTCAATACGGCGTATTCCTGTACATCTTCATCTTCCTGGACAGGATCGTCGCCTGGTCGGATACCGGCAACGGGCCCATTCCTTTCATTGTCTATTTTGAGAAGAATTATGAATTGGGGATGGACCTCGCCATCCTGGTTTTCCTGTTGCTCACGGGTGTGCTCGAGTACAGCATCGCGTCCTTCACGCGTTTCATCGACATCGGCCAGAAACTCACCAAGTACAACGAACCCGAAGCCTTTAACCGCCAGCTCCGCAAGATGTACTGGCAGCACATCGGGATGCTATTTGTTACGGCACTGGGAGTTTTCATCCTGATTTACTACATCATGAATGCCTCCTGGGGCTATCAGGGGCAATTCAACGAAGAGTTATTGTCACTGAGCGTAAAGGTCTGCCTGATAGGCGGTACCGGATATTTCCTGTTGGCCTGGGGCATGCTCAACACCTTGTATCTTTTTACGCTGGGCCAGCCGGCGAGGCCCCTGCGCGCGATCATGGCCGGATGCCTGATCAACCTGATCCTGGGCTTTGCCCTTAGCAGGACGGCGGGATATGAATACAGTGTGGCGGGAATGCTTGTGGGCTCTGCGGTTTTTATGTATCTTACGCTAAAGGCAAATCTCCATTTCTTCAACAACCTCGATTATTACTACTATGCGGCTTATTAAAATGTTTTTGTTTCTTTTGCCTTCGGTTCTTGCCGGGGCCGTTCCCGCCCCTTCCGTGACCAAAAGCACCGTTTTGGTTTGCTACGGCCGGTTGAACCCTGCCGATATCCGCGGGTACAATTACGTCATCCTCGAATCGCAGTTTTACAATGTTTATGAGCTGCGCAAGATCAAGTCGCAGAACGGAAAGGTGCTGGCCTACATCAGCGTGGGGGAGGTCAATGCCAACGCACCGCATTACGCCAAACTCAAGGGCTTGACCGTCGGCAAGAACGAAATTTGGGACAGCTATTACCTGGACCTGGATTCGGAGAAAACCCGCAAGGTCCTAATGGATATCATCAAGGCCAAGATCGATATGGGTTACGACGGATTCTTCCTTGACAATGTCGACCATTACACCTCGTTTGGCGCTCAGCCAAAGCAACGCGCGACCCTGGTTTCCTTCCTGAAGCAGATCTTTGAGGCCTATCCGGAACAGACATTCCTGCAAAATGCCGGGCTTGAGCTGGTACCGGACACGGCTCCGTATGTGGATGCGGTCATCATTGAATCCATCGCCACCGATTATACCTTCGCCGACAAGAAATACAAGATGCGCGACCAGGCTCAGTTCGACCAGTACGTCACCAGGCTCAATACGGTAAGGGACCAGTACAAGCTCCCCGTGATCCTCATTGAATATGCCGATACCAAGGCACTGCACGACGAGATCGTCAAACGCATAAGGCCCCTTAAATTTGAATACTTCATCGGGAAGATCGACCTGCAGTCCATTCCCGAGTACCACAACAGATGATACTGCTCACCAGTTCCATAGTCACCGGTTTTGTGCGGCTTTGCCTTTTGCTGCTGTTCCTGTATTACCTGAACCGAAAGTTCGTCAACCGGTCCGACTCAAACAATTTCCTCGAATTCCTCGTCCATCATTGGTTCCGATACGGGGCGATCATCGCGCTCATGTTGTTTGCAACCGTTCAATTGGGCATGTATGACCTGCTGAATTGCCTCGTGATCCTCAGCCTGGTCATGGCGCTGGATATTGTCGGAGTCGCCCGCCTTCGGAATTTCAGGAGCTACATCGACACCTTCGGCCGGCGCCATCTTTTGGGTGCGATCAAACGGGTGGAATTGCGAAAGCCCCTTCGCACCTGGTTGGATTTCAAGAGGAAACGCGACCAGAACGGAAAACGTTATTACATATTCATCCTCATCGTGGTGCTTGCCGCCGCGGCATTTGGCAGCAGGTTCTATTTCCTGAAATTCGACCAGTATGCGCTATCGTCCATGTGGCTAGACGACCTTCAGAAAGTCATGGATTTTGACAAGCAGATCTGGTTCATGAACGAGGTCCGGGTCAACGGTGCGCTGGCCTTCACTAACTTTTACGGTAAAATATCGGGCGTGAGCCCTGAAATGGCGCTCGAGTCGGTGGGCATACTGGAATCGGTGCTGCTTTCGATCGTGATCTTTTGGGTAGTGCGCAAAATCACGCTCTCGGCCATCATCGCGTCGATTGCGGCCGCCATGCTCTTTGCCCTGGCGTTCACCCTGACACCCATCAACATTTATTTTTTCCTCCAGAGCAAACCCATTTTTTTGGCAATGAGCCTCGGTTTTCCCACGATGGTCTACCTGCTTAGGCCCGGACTGCTCAAATTCAGGAAGCACAATTATTTTTTTGCGATCCTCCTCGCTTTTGTCGCCATAGGCCTGATCGATGTTTTTACCCTCTACGTGCTTTTCCCACCGTTCATCCTGCTGGCCGTAATTTTCACCCGCCGCAAATCGCTTTCCTATTTCTGGCTTGGCTTGCTGGCGTACCTCGTGGCATCGGTTATCGTCCTGGGAATATACGCCGCCGTGTGCGCATGGTTGGAGATCGACCTGCTGATCTTTATGCACTCGAGCTTGTTATCGGTAAGTACCTACACCTATGTGCCCCAGTTGATCATACCTTTTGACCGGCTCGTCACGTTTTACCAGTTGGGCTCTTGGGCCGTGATGGCGGTTTTGCTGATCTATATCTTCGCATTCAGGGAAAAGTGGGGCGCTTCGTTCGCGTTTTTGCTTTATTTCAACGCCCTTGTACAAATCGGAAACATCCCAAGTTCATGGATCGATACCGATTTGCTCAACCAGGCGCTTTCGGTGTTCATGCCGGTTGTTGTGGGGATAGGCCTGGCAGCCGTACTGCGGATCTTTAAACCCGTGGGCGAACGGTTCCGGCGGTATTCGATGCCGGTGTCCATTTCGGTGGCGGCCCTCCTGGTCGGAGCGGCTGTATGGTTGCAACGGGGTCCCGCATCGGCACTGACGCTTTCCCCGAGCGGCCCCAAACTCGTGCTCGACGCGTACGACCGAATCTCAACGACCTACTTTCCTTATTCATATGCCGTGGTAAATGACAATTACACGCAGGTGATGAGCACGGACAAGCACTTTTTCATGAATTATTCGGACTTCCTGTATGAGTATCCCGCGCAGGATTCGATCTATTTCCGCCATCGTCCCAATCCCAAATTTTTCAAGAAAAACCCGCAGCACGTCATCCCCAAGAGTATCCTCCTGTTCGTTTTCGAGGGCGGAAGCGACCAACAGGGCGACGAGGGCGACATTTCCCCTTTGCTCATGGATCAGGTGGCGATGCTCAAAAAGCGGGGCCGAAAGGTGGAAATTTTTTATGAGCGCGACCGGCTCCGGGTTTATGAAATCGTCAATGAACCCGGCGAAAGCAAGATCGACGACCTAATTTTTTAACATGCACACACGTTTGCCCAAGTCTTTTTACCTGCTCATCATCGCGGTCGTGACCACGGTCTTTTCAGGCTGCGGAAGGCTCGACAATCTCGACACGGACCAGTTCAGCATTTTCAAGGACGAGATCAACAGTACCGCAGACCTGCGCCGATACGGCCCTTTTACAGAATCGGAAACGCCGATCGTGGAATATCTCGTCGATTTCCAATACAAGCCCAGCATCGAGTACCGCGATCATCTCAAGAAAATGTGCGATTACGCCAAACTGCCGTTCAAGGCTTCGGATGTGCGTAAATTCAGCGGTACGCCCACACCGACAACGCGCGTGCTTTGCGTGATGGATACCAAAATGATCTCGCAGCAGGCGCTTTCCCGGATCACCGACTTCGTGGCCTCGGGGGGAACGGTGTTCTTTCCCTTTGCCGCCGAGGACAGGCGCATCGGTTACCTTTTCGGCTTCAGGTTCGATTCTGAATTCATTACCGATGTCAAATCGGCCGGATATCTGTTCACCGCGCCGGTCATCCCCGGGCTCAAGGATATACCCTACAACGACCCCGTCATCCATTTTGGATACGACCGAAGCAATTTCACCGACAAGATCACCATCCTTGCCACGGCGACCAGCAACAAGAATTACCCACTGGTCATCGAAAACAGGATAGGGCGGGGGAAGGTCGTGCTCTTCAATACGACGGTTATTTTTGAAAAGATCGAGCGCGGGCTGATGTTTGCCGGCATGCTCAAGGGGCTGGAAGGCGTGCCGTATCCCATCGTCAACGCATCGACCATGTTCCTGGATGATTTCCCGTCTCCGCTCTACAACATCAAATCGGAACCCATCGCCAGCGAAATGGACCTCACCGTCACCGATTTTGTCAAGGAAGTCTGGTGGCCCGACATGATCGCATTGGCCAAGAAATACAAGATGGAGTACGCGGCAATGATTGCCTTCGACTACAAGAACAAGGTCAATCCGCCCTTTATCTTTGACCAGTGGGAAGAGAATAAGCTCCGGGCCAAAAGGCGCGTGATGCCCGTAAGCGACTGGCTGGTGCACAACGTGGCGCAGAACGGCCACGAACTCGCGCTTCACGGCTACAACCACGTCTCGCTTCGAAAGGAACTCTGGAAAAACCAGGATTTTATCGAGACCTCGATGAAGGCCGTCCTGAAGAAATGGGAAATCAGCAATTTCGGGCCCTTGCCCACGTCCTATGTTCCGCCCAGCAACATCATTGACAAGGACGGCGTGCGGCTGCTCAAAAAAGGCATGCCATCGCTCAAATTCATGTGCAGCCTTTATCTTGGCGAGCGGCATGAGGGCGGCGACCGCGAATTCGACTTTGACCCGTACAACAAGGATTTCTTCGATTATCCGCGCATATCGGACGGATTTTACCTGGAAAACGACAAAAAATTCTCGCAACAGGGAATGTACCTCTACACGGGAATCTGGACGCATTTCGTCCACCCGGACGATGTTTACCAGATCCAGAGCCCGTATACCGTGGGACAGGGTGATTTTGACCTGCGGAACAAGCGGGGCATCGGCTGGCGCAAGACCAAGGGAAAAAACGTGGGCATGTTTACCGAATTTGACCAGTATTTGCGCGAGATGACCACGCTCTATCCCCAGATGCGGTTTGTCAATGCCGACAAGGGCGGAACCCTGACCAACGACTGGCGCGCTTCCCGTTTCACACACGAGGCCGCCGACGGGAAATACACCGTTTCAGAGACCAACCGCGAGGAATCGATCACTCAAAAACAGTACTGGTTCCTTTACGGCAGCGCGAAGAACGCCCCGCGAATCGAGGCATTGCTCAATCGCGAAACGTCTTTGTTCTCGAAAACTCCTTTTATGGACGGGCATCTGTATACCATTTACACCCATAAGCCGGAGATTACCGTTCGCGACCTTTTTTACAAGAGCCCCAAGGATCTCGAGGACATCAAGTTGGAAGTTGCAAAAGTAAGGGCCGAAGCCCGCCAATATGAAGCGGCGGTCGCATTGTACCGTTCGGGTGGGGGAGAGTGGGTGGATGATTCCGCTGAGAAACTAAAAGCCGAAATGGCTGACCTTAAAGCCAAAATGCTCAACTCACCACGGATAGATCCCCGGATATGGAACCGATACGCGCAGCTTATGGTTTGGGAAGATAAGGGAGACGAGGTGTGGAAACTGCTTGACGAGCATGTGGCCCGCCACCGGACCCGCGAAAACATCGCCTATGCGCAGGAGCTGAACAAGACCGCGGAGTTTCCATCGGAGGCCGCCAGGGAGAAGTGGCACTCGGCATTGCTCGAGGCCTCGCCCGGCAACCGGGAAATGCGCGAATATTACGTAAGCCATTTTGACTCCCCGGATAACCAGGCGCGGATACGGGCGGCGTTGGAAGACTTGAGGCAATTGGACAAGACCGATGCGTCGAATATGCGCTATATCGCCCACCTTTTGGCCTATGACCGTCCCGCGGCACTTGCCGAACTTCGCAAGGTCACGCCATCGGAATCCTACCGGCAGATCGCCGCTGATGCCACATGGCTTTTCGCCGATGAACAGGAGTACGATAATGCATATTCCTGGTCCAAATTTGCCGATGAAGTGGATTATGCCTCGCGGATGTACTGGCTCATCGAAACGGGCAATATGGATGAACTCGAGAAAACCTTCAACAGTTACATTGCCGCAAATCCAAATGATTTCAAGGCAAAGGCCGTAATGGCCGGCGTACTGCACGAAAAGGGGATGTTCCGCGATGCATGGGCCATGGCCGACTCGATGGCCGAATCTCCCGAGAAGAAAGGCCTTCGTGAAATGCTCAACAAAGACGTTATTTATGTAGACCGTGCGCTTCAACAGGACTTGCTGGCGAATTTGCCCGGCCTCTTTTTACCGGAAGTCCGCGCTTCGCTGGAAAAAGACATCCGGCTCGAAGGGCCTTTCATCGCTCTTACCAGTGCTGCAGAGACCAACCGGGACAATCCTTCGGCATTCAAGAACGTGGTTTCCTATAATTTTTATGACAAAAGCAGGAACCTGCATTCCATCGGCGCCACCTACAGCAGCATGTACGATATCGAACTTCCGCTGACGGTAAAGGACCTGGACAACAGGACCCATGCGATCGGGGGGCTTCAGTATCAGTTCAACAACAAGCAGGATTATGAAAAACTGAATTACTGGGGGCGGGCGCGTGTGGAATACAGCGATTACGAGCGCCTATTCTACCAACTCGCCTTTGGAGCGAATATTTCCCGCAAGGGATATAAGTCGGCCGAATTCAGGCTTTATCCCGCCGAAACCGGCCCCGCACACAGCAAGCGGATCTACCGCATGCAACTCAATGTATACCAGGACTATTACCTGTTCGGGCTCTTCAATGCCAGCCTGTCGCTCGAAGGGAATTACTATACGCCGAGCAAGAAGAATTCGGCAATCACCACCAAGCAGAGCCTGGAGGGTTCGGCGACGGCCAAGATTACCTGGGACGACGGAAAACCCCGCAAGTCGATTTTCCTGCCATTTGTCGAAGGCTCGGTTTCACAGGCCTCGATGGGCTACACTCTGATGAACCTTTCCAGCGGATACCCGTATTGGCTGATCGACAATCGCCTGTTCGGCGGCGGCGGGCTGGGGTGGAAATACGGTCTTGACGAAGATCCTTTCAACGCCCGGGTAGAGGCCGCGCACTTTTTTGACGACTATACGGGCCAGTTCCAGCGCTACAGCGGAAAGACTTCGTTCCGAATCTTTGGCTATACGGCCATCACGGCATCGTTCGAAATCTATGCCCAGTCAAAATTCTACTCCAACAACATCCAATTTGGCGTGAAGCACTTTTTGGGAAGGAAGAAGAAGTAGGGGACGGGGGTGACTTAGTTGTCAGTCATCAGTCATCAGTCGTTACTATGCTAGCCACTAACCACTAACCACTAAC
>JAEWCF010000073.1 GCA_023390775.1 Bacteroidota bacterium
GTTAGTGGCTGGTGGTTAGTGGCTGGTGGTTGGTGGCTAGTGCAATGGTTGGAAACATTTCAAATTTTCAAATCTTCACCCGAGCCCAGAGGGCGAACTGAGCGAAAGCTAAATTTTCAAATCTTCAAATTTTCAAATTTCCTAATTTCCTAATTTCCTAATTTCCTAATTCCTCCTCCGCTCCCGCTCCTTTTCGATCAAAAACAACTCCCGGCTCGTCTGCCCTTCCACCGATGTGTTTTCTTCCGCCCGCCTGATCAGGTAAGGCATCACTTCCCGTACCGGCCCAAAAGGCAGATATTTGGCGACATTGTACCCGTGCTCGGCCAGGTTAAATGAAATATTGTCGCTCATTCCGTACAACTGCCCAAACCAGATGCGGCGGTCCCGTTTGTCCACGCCGTGTTCGGACATGAGCTGCATCAGCCGGTATGAACTTTCCTCGTTGTGCGTGCCGGCGAAGATCGCCATACGGTCCAGGTGGCGCATCATGTAGAGGACCGCGGCGTCGTAATTTTCATCGGTGGCCTGTTTGGTGGCGCAGATGGGCGACGGGTAGCCCTTTTCCAGTGCGCGTTCGCGTTCCTTTTCCATGTAGGCTCCGCGCACGAGCTTCATCCCGATGTGGAAGCCCTGCTCGTTTGCGCGATGGTGCAGTCCCCGAAGATATTCCATCCGATCGTGCCGGTACATCTGCAGCGTATTGAATATCAACGCCTTGTTTGTATTGTATTTTTTCATGAAACCTTCCACGAGATCGTCGGCGGCATCCTGCATCCAGCTTTCCTCGGCGTCGACCATGACACAGATGTCTTTGGCTGCAGCCCTTTCGAATACTTTTTCGTAACGTGAGACCACGCGCTCCCATTCGATTTTTTCGGAATCGGTCAAGGCGGTCCCTTCCCCTATCTTCTCGTAAAGTGCCAGGCGGCCGAAACCCGTCGGTTTGAATACCGCAAACGGAATTGCCGGATTGTCCACGGCAAAATCGATGATGCGCAGGGTCATGTTCATCGCATCGTCAAAACTCGCATCGTCTTCCTTGCCTTCCACCGAATAATCCAACACCGACGAAACTCCCTTTCCGTGCATGCGGTCCATCACGGGAAGGCAATCCTCTTTGGTGGTGCCTCCGCAAAAATGGTCAAAAACGGTTTTTCGGATGAGTCCCTCGACCGGCAGGTGAAGGTTGAGCGCAAATTTTGTCAGCGCCGTTCCCATGCTCACCAGCGCAGGGCTTTGGATCATCTTGAACAGATAATAGGCGCGTTCGAGCTCACGGTCGCTTTTTAGTGAAAACGCCGCGCGGGTATTGGTGAAGATATTGTCCATGGAATCATTGAAAAGGTTGTGCAAATATAGAGAGGAGCCCCCGATATTCGTTAAATTTTACCGTATTTTGCCGCTTTAAATTTTAATGCCGATGTCGCCCGAACCCATCATTTCAGCAGGATCGCCCGTCTGGTTCAATGACGATGCCTACCGGGCGCTCAACGAGATGTTGCGAAACGCCAATCCTTCAATGGTGGTCGTGCTCTGCGATGCCAACACGGCGCGGCATTGCCAACCGGGATTCCTCTCGATGCTGGAAACCGATGCTCCCCTGGAACTGATCGAGATCGAGCCGGGCGAAGACATGAAAACGGTCCAGACCTGCCTAGAGATCTGGCATGCCCTTACTGAAATCGGGGCCGACCGCAAATCGCTTATCGTCAACCTTGGGGGCGGCGTCGTCACCGACCTGGGCGGATTCATCGCATCGGCCTACAAACGCGGAGTTGGCTTTGTCAATGTCCCGACCACGTTATTGGGAATGGTGGATGCGGCCATCGGCGGTAAGAACGGCGTGGACATCGGACCCCTTAAAAACCAGGTGGGAACCATTTCCTCCCCCGCGCTGGTAGTTGTGGACACCTCGTTTTTGGAAACCCTTCCCAAAAGGGAATTGCGATCCGGTTATGCCGAGATGCTCAAGCACGGGCTCATCGCCGATGCCCGTTACTGGGAACAACTTTCTTCGGCGGAGGACTTTGGCGGTGAGGAATTTGACTCCCTCATCGCGCGGTCGGTGGAGATAAAGAGCGAAATCGTGACACGGGACCCCACGGAGAACGGCTTGCGGAAATCGCTGAACTTCGGCCACACGTTGGGCCACGCGATCGAAAGCCATTTCCTCTCGTGCGGGAAACCGGTCCTTCACGGGGAGGCCGTTGCCGCGGGGATGGTGCTTGAAGCTTTCCTCTCCATGGAAAAGGGCTTGCTGGAGCCGTCCGATTATAATTGGGTTAAAAAAACAATAATTTCGATGTTCGGCGTTATGGATATTTCGTCGGATGCCGTACCTTCAATCCTGCAGTTGCTCGTGCACGACAAGAAGAACGAACACGGCCGTACGCTGTTTGCGCTGATCGCCGGCATCGGTACGCCCGCCCTTGACATCGAAGCCGGGAATGATTTGATTGTCAGCGCTTTCGATGATTATCGGAACATCGATTTTGATTAAAAAAAAATTATAGCCCGGATATTATATTTTTTACATTTGCGACGTGAAAAAAGCTCAGGATCCCGCAGTCTTTTCCTTCAATCCCAATAAGCCCGGCCACCGGGGCATGAACCTGCCGGCAACCTTTAGCCAAAAGGCCTGCGATCCGCTTCGGTTCCACGATACCGGGAGCGAAAAACTGCTGATCATCTACGCGAACATCAGGGTTTGAACATCGATTAATGCCGCCCTTTTCATTAATCCAAACCTTATTTCCAGATGAACACCAAATATTACGACCTGATCAACCAAACCTACTATTTCCCTCAGGAAGAATTTACCCTGAACAAGGACAACCTGCAGTTCCACAACATCGATTTGATGAAACTCGTGGAGCAATACGGCACTCCGCTCAAATTTACTTATCTCCCGCAGATCTCAAAGAGCATCCAGAAGGCCAAGAACTGGTTCCGCAAGGCGATGGAGAAAAACAAGTACGAGGGACGTTATTATTACTGCTACTGCACCAAAAGCTCGCATTTTGAGTACGTGATGAACGAGGCCTTCAAGAACGACATCCATATCGAAACGTCGTCGGCATTCGACATCAATATCGTAGAACGCCTCATCGAGGCCGGCAAGATCTCCAAGAAGACGTTTATCATCTGCAACGGATTCAAGCGCGACCTGTATGTGAGCAACATCGCACGATTGATCAACAACGGCTACAACCGCACCATCCCCATCATCGACAACTACGAGGAACTCGACCTCTTGCAGGCCGAGATCAAGGGCAAGTTCAAGATCGGGATCAGGATCGCGGCGGAGGAAGAGCCCAAATTCGAATTTTATACGAGCCGCTTGGGCATCGGCTACAAAAACATCGTTCCCTTCTACAAGAAACAGATCCAGGAAAACGAGAACATCGAGCTCAAGATGCTCCACTTTTTCATCAACACCGGGATCATGGACACGGCCTATTACTGGAACGAACTCGTCAAGTGTATCAAGGTGTACATCCAGCTCAAGCGCGAGTGCCCTACCCTGGACAGCCTGAACATCGGCGGCGGGTTCCCCATCAAGAACTCGTTGGCCTTTGACTACGACTACCAGTACATGGTGACCGAGATCATCAACCAGATCAAGATCGCCTGCGAGGAGGCCGAGGTGGACGTGCCGGACATCTTCACCGAATTCGGTTCGTACACTGTGGGCGAAAGCGGCGGCGCGATCTATCAGGTGCTGTACCAGAAGCAGCAGAACGACCGCGAGAAGTGGAACATGATCGATTCGTCCTTCATCACCACGCTGCCCGATACCTGGGCGATCAACAAGCGTTTCGTGATGCTGGCCGTGAACCGTTGGAACGACACTTACGAGCGCGTTTTGCTTGGCGGGCTTACCTGCGACAGCGACGATTATTACAATTCCGAGCAGAACATGAACGCCATCTACCTGCCCAAGTACAACAAGGAGAAACCGCTGTACATCGGATTTTTCAACATCGGGGCGTACCAGGAGACCATCGGCGGGTTTGGAGGGCTTCACCACTGCCTGATCCCACAGCCCAAGCATATCCTGATCGATCGCGACGAGAACGGCATCCTCGGCACCGAAGTCTTCAGCGAGGCCCAAAATGCCGATGAAGTGCTAAAAATCTTGGGGTACGATAAAAAATAATTTACATTTGAGAAAGGGCTTTCGGCCATAAAAAACACAACAATGAAAGGAGCTATCAGCCAATTTATCGAGAAGTATTACCTGCATTTCAACGCCGCCACCATAGTTGACGCGGCCAAGGCCTACGAGGCGCAGCTTGCGCAGGGCTCAAAGATGCTGGTTACCCTCGCGGGTGCGATGAGTACGGCTGAGATCGGGAAGATTTTTGCCGAAATGATCCGCCGCGACAAGGTGCAGATCGTATCGTGTACGGGAGCCAACCTCGAGGAAGACATCATGAACCTGGTCGCGCACTCGCACTACGAAAGGGTGCCCAATTACCGCGACCTGACCCCGGAACAGGAATGGGACCTGTTGGAGCGCGGGCTCAACCGCGTCACCGATACCTGCATCCCGGAGCACGAGGCTTTCCGCCGACTCCAGAAGCACATTTACAAGATCTGGAAGGACGCCGACGACAAGGGCGAGCGCTATTTCCCGCACGAATTCATGTACAAGATGCTGCTCTCGGGCGTGCTTGAGGAATATTACGAGATCGACATCAAGGACTCCTGGATGTACGCCGCGGCCAAGGCCAACCTGCCGATGGTGGTCCCCGGATGGGAGGATTCCACGATGGGCAACATCTTCGCGTCGTATGTGATCAAGGGCGAGCTCAAGGCTTCGACCATGAAATCGGGGATCGAATACATGGCTTACCTGGCCGACTGGTACACCAAGAATTCCAAGGACGGGATCGGATTTTTCCAGATCGGCGGCGGCATCGCGGGCGATTTCCCCATCTGCGTCGTACCGATGCTTTATCAGGATATGGAGATGCACGATGTGCCGTTCTGGAGTTATTTCTGCCAGATCTCGGATTCCACGACGAGTTACGGCTCCTATTCCGGTGCTGTTCCCAATGAAAAGATTACCTGGGGCAAACTCGACATCAAGACCCCGAAGTTTGTCATTGAAAGTGATGCAACCATCGTCGCCCCGCTGATTTTTGCTTACCTACTCGACTTTTAAATACCTATGAAAAGAATTATTGTAGATTATTCCAAATTAACCAACGAAATCCTGAACCTGCTGATCGAGCGTTTTCCGGACGGGTATGATGATTCAAACATCATCCGCTTCCGCAATGCGCAAAATGAATTGATCGAGGCTGTAGAGGTGCGTACCCATGACACGATTTACCTCGTCAAGGTTTCCACCAAACTCGCGAGCCGCCTCGAGAAATTTGACGAGGACGATGACCTGGACGCCATTGTGGAACCCATCGACCCGATCAAGGACATCGAGGATGACGAAATTTCCACAGACGAGGACGAAGATGAAGAAGAAGTGGACCTGACGCGCGACCCCGGAGGATCCGACGGTGACGACGACGAGGACGAGGATATGGACGATGACGAACCTTTGGAAGATGACGACGAAGACGAAGAAGAATAATAAAGGGAGCTGCGGCTCCTTTTTTTATATTTGGGTGCGGTGCAAAGTGCATCGGAAAAACCAACCAATCAAAAAAAATGAAAAAAATTTCCCTGTTCCTGAGCGTTGTCGCGCTCTCACTGGCATCCTGTTCTTCGGATTCCGATTCATCTTCTTCCAACAACCCGTCCTCGGATGTGCTGGTCAAGAAGATCGTCTATACTTCGCTGACCGATGAATTTACCGAGACCGTGAACTTCACCTACAACGGGAACAAACTCGTGAAGGGCGTATATGCCGACGGCACCGAAGAGATCTACACCTATGAGGGCGACCTGATTACGAAAATCGAAATGACCAATGGCGGCGATGCCAATTTTACCGAAAACTTTACCTACGATTCCAGCGGCAGGCTGGCCACCTATACTTTTATAGAAGGCGATTACACCGAAGTGGAAACTTTTGCCTACAATGCCGACGGAACCGTTACCGCGACGATGGGCACGGGAATCGGAGCCTGGGACCGCACCTACCACTTTTCCAACGGGGAACTCATTAAGATCGTGGACGAGTTCGGCACCTATGATTACACCTATGATTCGAAAAACAGCCCGTTCAAGAATGTCACCGGCTACGGTAAGATCGCGATCGTGACGCATGGCGACCATGAATTCTTTGGCCGTTCGCAAAATATCGTTTCCATCCACGAGACCAGCGAGGATTTGAACTACATGTCAAACACGATGACTTACAATGCAGGAAACTATCCGCTGACCGTGAATTCCGAGGCTGATTTTGGATTTGGCGACCTCAGTACCGCCACCCTGGTGTACACCTACAACTAATCCGGTTAGATTCTTAAATTAGCGGCTTAAGGCCGCTTTTTTTTTGAATTTTAAATTTTTAATAATGTCTAAAAAAACGGCTCGTTCGACATTAGACGTTTGACATTTGACACTTAATAACCATGGAACCCGAAAAAGATTACCTCGCCATCAACCGCGCCTCCTGGAACAAACAGGTGGACGTGCACCTGAAGTCGGATTTTTACAGGCAGGAAGAATTTATGGCCGGCCGCAACACCCTCAACGAAATTGATCTCGAGGTATTGGGGGATGTAAAAGGGAAAAAGGTGTTGCACCTGCAGTGCCACTTTGGCCAGGATTCGATCTCGCTCGCACGGATGGGCGCGAGTGTGACGGGCGTCGATCTTTCGGACAGGGCGGTTGAAACCGCGACCCAACTCGCCGAAGAACTGAATGCCGATGCCAGGTTCATCTGTTGCGATCTTTACAGCCTGCCCGAACATCTGGACGAACATTTTGACATCGTCTTTACCAGTTACGGAACCATCGGCTGGTTGCCCGATCTGGACCGGTGGGCGGCTATCATTGACCGCTATCTCAAACCGGGCGGGCATTTTGCCTTCGCCGAATTCCATCCGGTTGTCTGGATGTTCGACAACAAATTCCGCGAAATCGAATATCGGTATTTTAAGACCGACCCGATAGTCGAGGTGCTGAAAGGCTCATACGCCGATCGTTACGCCGACGTCGAACTGCAGCACGTTTCGTGGAACCACGGCTTGTCTGAAGTAATTGGCAGCCTGTTGAAGGCCGGTTTGCAAATACGATCTTTCCGCGAATTTGACTATTCACCGTATTCTTGCTTTGACGGCACGGTCGAGTTTGAGCCCGGTAAATTCAGGATCGAACACCTCGGCGACAAGATTCCGATGACCTACACATTGTCGGCCGTCAAGAGCTAGAGGTATAGCTCGGCAAAAACGCGCTGGTGATGGCGCATGTGCCCGATAATCACGAATCCCAAGGCCCGCACCGATATGGAATTGCCCGATGCGGTTCCCATCCGCACCAATGCCTCTTCATCATAGGTCCTGAAAAGGGCCATTGTCGATTCGCGCACGATCGAAAGTTCGGTGAGCAGGGAATTGAGGTGCCGCCCATCGGCATTGACGGCAGCCGCATAATCGTCTTCCTCGAATCCCGGCAGCGGCGTCTGGTCCTTCCGGGCAAAACGCAGGGCGCGATAGGCAAACACGCGCTCGGCATCGATCAGGTGCTGAATGATATCCTTGAGCGTCCATTTGCCTTCGGCGTACCGGTAATCGTGCTTGCCCATCGGGACCTCCCGGACAAAGCGGATGAAATCGTGAAGCGAGATTTCAAGTTCCTCGATCAGGTCGCCATCGGCAAGGGCGGCGATGTACGGGGCGTAGGAAAGGGCGTATTCGGTGGCGGAAAGTTGGGATGGGGTTGTCATGTACTGAGTTTAATGTGTAAATGTGAAAATGTAAATGTACCAATTGCCTCGAAACCAAACAGCCCCTGCACCCGTTGAATTGGTATATTTACACATTAAATAATTGGTAAATTAAAAAAAGCCCTCACGGGCTTTTACATGTTCTTGAAGATCGTGTGCATTAATCTTTTCTTGTCGTTGATGCTTTCTTCAAGCGAGATCATGGTCTCGGTGCGGTAAACGCCTTCGATGTCATCGATCATGAAGATCACGTCTTTGGCGTGCTTGGTATCTTTGGCGCGAATCTTACAAAAGATGTTGAACTTCCCGGTAGTCACGTGTGCCACGGTAACGAACGGGATCTCATTGATGCGCTCCAAAACGAATTTGGTCTGTGAGGTATTGTTGAGGAAAACACCCACATAGGCAATAAAGGAATATCCAAGCTTCTCGTAATCCAGCGTCAGCGAAGAACCCGTTATAATGCCGGCATCCTCCATTTTCTTGACGCGGACGTGAACCGTACCGGCCGAAATCAGTAATTTTTTGGCGATATCCGTAAAAGGGATCCGCGTATTGTCGATCAGCATGTCGAGGATCTGGTGATCGACTTCATCAAGGCGAAATTTGCTCATGTCATTGGTTTTTAGGTTGCAGCGGGTAACCCGTTTCGGAACTTTGCCCTGCCGATGGAAAAATCTGCCGCCGCACCCACCTGGGGAGTTGCTGCGGATGCACCCGCGAATAAATCTCCGCGAGCGTCATATTCCCGATGGCCGAAAATATCGTTCTCGCCCACCGATGCGATTTCGGCAACAAAATCAATTTTTCCTTCCGAAAGTATTTCCCTGAACTGTACGGCAAAATTCGTAATTAATTCCGTACTATCATAATTAATTTTGACGTTTTTATATACAATGTCATAAAAACATATTTTATTTTGAGGAATCGACAAATATTCAGCAATATGCGAACCGGCTACATCGTTTTCGGAAATATATTTAATTCCCATAAAAAGCGCATAAAACATAAATTTTCGGCTGATTTCACGCTCATAGTCACCGGGGAAGTGGCCCGCCTCGAAAAGGATCGTGGAGGCCCCCAGGACCGTAAAGGTATCGCCCGCGCACTGCCTGTTGAAAGAATCGTCAAAACGGCCAACCATGCCCGGTAAGTGGCCTTGAAGCGCATGGTTCATCTGCCCGATCACCTCCATGGCACGCATGCGCACGGCATTGAGCGAGCGCGCGGGGTCAAACGCCGGCGCAAGGAAGGAAATCGTGGCCGGCTTTCCCGTATCCCCCGCTCCGAAAATCGTCCGCTGGTCATGCATGTTGAAGCAGTAATCCGGCGAAAAGGAATTGAAAACCCGCATGAGCGCAAGGCTTTCGGGTTGGGAAAGGTCCACAAAGTCCCGGTTAAGGTCCACTGCGGCGGCGTTCACGCGGGTGTATTCGCGCGCGCCGTCGGGATTAAGGATCGGGATGACCGCAAGGGTCACCTTCTCCAATATATCGGCAAACAAGCCCTGCCGGACACCGTTCAATAGGTCGGCCAGGGCCTTGGTCGTCGTTCCCTCGTTTCCATGCATCTGCGACCAGGCGAGTATTCGTACGGGCCCCGTGCCCAGGGTAATCATCAAAATGTCCTCTCCCCTGACCGAGCGGCCCACGACCTCTGGCTTGAACCGCGGCAATAGTTCGGCGAGGTGGTCCGGAGTAATGTAACGGCCGGTGACGGATTTGTATTTAAAAGAATCGTAGCGGTCCAGCAAATTGTCCATTGAAAAAAATTGTCCGCACCAAAGCCGCGGGATAGTTTGGTAAAATTATCATTTAAAGGTTATTTTTGGAAAAAATCCTCATGCTCCGCCGGCTGCTCAGTTATTTTATCCCGATCAATATCCACAAGCAACCCTCCAAGCTGAGCAAAACCCTCGAGGTGACCTGGGCAAACGGCCAGCTGGTCCTGGATTCGCGCCATACCAACTATTCATTCGGGAGCCTGCAGCGCGTGCTTCGGAAAGGATTATCGGCCATAGGCTATGACCGAATCCGCAAAATGAGCGGGATCCTGGTGCTGGGCGTTGCCGGCGGTAGCGTCATCCGTACCCTGAACGACGAGATCGGATTCAGTGGGACGATCACGGGCGTCGAGATCGATCCCGAGGTCATCGCACTTTCCCAAAAATACTTTGGCCTGGGCACGATCCAAAACCTGGAACTCGTCAATGAGGATGCGTTTGAATTCGTGCTTCGGACCCGGAAAAGATACGAACTGGTCATCATCGATATTTTTTTGGACACATCGATGCCGGGATTTTTGTTCGAAACCTATTTCATTAACCGGCTCGGTGAAATTACCGCTAATTGCGGATTTGTCATCTTCAATACGATGACCCTCACCGAATCCGACTTTGTCCGCAATGCCGAATTCAAGAAGCATGTCGATCCCAGGCTGTTCCGGGTGCGGTCGCTGCCCAGGCTGGAATCGCACAACGAACTGATGATTTTGGAGCGGGCCTAGAAATACTTTTTTCTGCGAAAGTAAATGATCATCACCAGCGCGATCGCCACCATGACACCGAGGACCGCGTAATATCCGTTTTTGCTTTTAAGTTCGGGCATGTATTCGAAATTCATCCCGTAGATCCCCACGATGAAGGTCAGCGGCATGAAGATCACCGAGAAAATCGTGAGGGTCTTCATGATCTGGTTCATCTTCTGGCTCTGTGTGGAGAAAAAAATGTTCGAGGCGCTCTCCAGGGCATTGTTGTCAAATTCGATCTGTTCGAGAAGCTCGAGGGTCTTCTGGTGCAGCCGCGCAAAAAAGGTATAATTGGTTTTTTCGATCCCGTTGTAGTCGTCGTCGTGCTGGATGCTCTTGAGGTTGTAAAGCGCATCGCGAAGGGGAACGATGGCCCTTCTCAAAAAATTCAGGTTTTCCCTATGCCTCTCGATCCTTTCCAAAACCACGGGCTTGTGGTTTGCCTTTGCCTCTCCCGAAACGGCCTCGATTTTTTCCTCGTAATTCTCCAGGGTGATGTAGAAATTGTCCATCACCGCGTCGAGCAACATGTACAGCAGGTAATCGTTTTTCTTTTTCCGGACAATGCCGCTGTGTTCGCGGATCCTTTCGCGTATGGTGGTAAAAAAGTCGCTTTTCTTTTCCTGGAAGGAAACCAGCAGGTTGTCGCGAAGCAGGAACGAGATCTGCTCGATCTGCAGGCTGTCGTCGGGATCTTCCTCCAGTACCGATTTGATGCTGAAGAACAGGATGTCGTCCATCTCCTCCATGCGCGTTCGGCGCTGGGTGTTGAGGATATCGCCGAGGATGTATTCGTCAATCTGGAGGATATCGGCCAATTGCCGCATGAAACCCAGGTCGTGCAGGCCGTGGATATTGAGCCACAGCACATCGCCCGATTGCCGCGGATCGTAGATTTCCTGACGTACCTTTTCCAGCCCGACGTTCTTGTACTCCTCGAAACCCTCGTCGTTGTAGACAAAAAGCTGCATCCGAACGGGATCGTCCTTGTAAATTCCGGTATAGGCGAACGGTTGGGCCGTCCTGGACCTGACAAACCTGACTCTTCTCATCATTAAATTTGCATAAAGATAGGAGATTTTGGGCGGCGGGCTTAACTTTGAAAAAATTTGAACCATGGCCATCCTCTTCAAAAACATCAGGCAATTGCTCCAGGTCAGGGACGCGGATGTCGAAAAAGTATCGGGCGCCGAAATGCGCGAATTGCCGATGATCGAAAATGCCTGGCTGCTTGTCGAAGATGACCTGATCAAAGGTTTCGGATCGATGGATTTCTGTCCGGCCGGCCACGCCGAGATTATCGATGCCACCGGCCGCGTGATGCTTCCCGCCTGGTGCGACAGCCATACCCATATAGTCTACGCGGGCAATCGGGAACTGGAGTTTGTAGATCGGATCAACGGGCTGACCTATGAACAGATCGCGGCGCGCGGAGGCGGGATCCTGAACTCGGCGGCGAGGGTTGCGGAGGCCAGCGAGGATGAACTTTACGCCCAATCGGCGGCGAGGCTAATGGAAGTCATGAAATTGGGCACAGGCGCGATCGAAATAAAATCGGGCTATGGCCTGAGTACCGGATCGGAAATCAAGATGCTCCGCGTGGCCCGAAAACTGGGAGTTGATTTCAACCTTCCCGTCAGGACGACTTTCCTGGGCGCACACGCTTTTCCGGCGGACTACAAAAACGATCCGGATGCCTACGTGGAAATGATCATCGAGGAAATGCTTCCGCAGATTGCCGGCCAACAGCTCGCCGATTACATCGATGCCTTTTGCGAAAAGGGATATTTTTCGGTGGAGCAGACCCTCCGGATCATGGAAGCCGGAAAACGCTACGGCCTGCAGCCCAAGATCCATGTCAACCAGTTCAAGGCGATCGGCGGGGTCAGGGCTGCCGTGGATGCCGGAGCCTTATCGGTGGACCATCTTGAGGTCATGCAACCCGACGATTACCTCGCCCTTGCGAACTCCCAAACGATGCCCGTCGCACTTCCCTCCTGCTCCTTCTTTTTGGGAATTCCGTACACCCCGGCCCGGGAGATCATCTCGCGGGGACTTCCCGTAGCGCTCGCCACCGATTACAATCCGGGATCAACGCCATCGGGCAACATGAATTTTGTCGTTTCGCTGGCTTGTATCCAGATGAAGATGACGCCCGAGGAAGCCATCAACGCAGCCACAATCAACGGGGCGTATGCGATGGGTCTAAACAATACGCACGGCTCAATCACCATCGGCAAAAGGGCGAACCTGATTTTGACGCGGCCCGTCAATTCGTTTTATGAACTGCCGTATTCGTTTGGCTCGAATTTGATCGATAAGGTGATGGTAAATGGCGAGTTTGTGTCGTGATCTGACAAATTGAAACTTGAGGCGCAATGCTGACCGCTTTTTGCGTGAGCGATGGCAACAGCATCCTTTTTTGCCTCCCAGGGCAAAAAAGATAAAGTGGACAGCGCGACGGCGTTGTTCCTATTCTCCAATGTTGGTTAATGGCCCTACGCCGGCACGCCGAAAACCATAAAAAAAGGTTGCCCTGAGACAACCTTTCTAAAAATATTGCATTGGTTACCTGAGGCTGAAGCTCGACTTGGAGACGAGTTCGCCGTTGCTGTCGAAGATATTGACGAAGTAGGTGCCTTTAGCGTAATCCTTGCCCGGCAGGTCTTCCGATACCTGGACGGTCTTGTTTTCGTAGTTGACCGTCTTGGCGAAACTGTAGGTCAGCGACTGATCCCCGAAAGTTTCGGTTTTCTTGTCTCCCAGCACATTGTTCTTGGAATCGATCACCTGGATGTAATAGACGCGGTCACCCGATTTCGCGATTTGGTTCTCGGCGATGGTGAAGTCGACTTTCAGGACATCGGCGCGGCTGGCGCGGTCGGTTGCAACCTGTTTCCCCGAGCTGCGCTGCTTGTAGGCGGCCGTCTTTAGGTTCAAAACCGATAGCTTGGAACCCTTCTCCACGGTCTTGGAAAGTTCTTCGTTCTGGCCTACCAAAACCTGGTTGTATTTTTTGGACTCGTCCAAAACGACGATGGTCGAGTCGCGCTCAACGGTAAGTTTTGTATTCTGTGCCTTAAGCTGTTCCACCTGCGCGACCAATCCCTTCATGTCGCGCTCGAGTTTTTGGTACATGCCGCGGTATTTTGCGAGCGAGGCCGCGTCACCCTTGGATTTTTCAAGGTCCGACATCAGTTTTACGACCTTTTCGCGTTCGGCGATGAGTTCGTCGGAAAGTGAAGTATTTTCGGCAATGGCCTGGTCATAAGTTGCCTTGAGCGCGGTGAGGTCATTCATGACCTTGGTCTTCTCGTCGACCAGGACGGTTTGCGTCGCCTTGGCATCGCTGCTCATTTTGTACATATACCCGAGGCTGCCCACCAGAAGGATCGCCAGGACCACGATAATGGCCTTAAGATTAGAGGTGTTCCTTTGATTTTCCATACTTTTTTATAAGTTTTAAACAAATGTAAGAAATTAAATAAACCTAACGGGGTTCCCATAATTATATTATTTTTGGGCAAAATGCCTATGGACAAACTCATTCCCTTTTCGCAAAACGACCTCGCGAAGGTGACCCGATACCGCAGCGGCGAAGTGAAATTCGGCGAGAAAATGCTGACGCTTCCGCCCGATGCCCATGTTGCCGATTTCCTTGAAACCAGCGATTGTTGCTATGTTTTGCTCGGGATTCCGGAAGATGTGGGCGTGCGTGCGAATTTTGGAAGGCCGGGCGCTGCATCCGCGTGGGAAAGTGCCATCCGTGCCATCGCCAACATCCAGCACAACCGGTTCTGCAAGGGCAGTTCGCTGCTTGTCCTGGGGCAGGTCGACGTGGCTGCAGAGATGGAGGAAGTCCGCACGCTCGAATTCAAGAACCTCAATGACCGGCGCAAGTTCAACGAACTTGTCGAGCGCATCGACCGCGAAGTGGCGCACATCGTCTCGGTGATCGTCAAGGCCGGCAAGATTCCCATCGTCATCGGCGGAGGCCACAACAATGCCTACGGGAACATCAAGGGGACCGCGCTGGCAAAGGGAAAACAGGTGAATGCCGTCAACCTGGACGCGCATTCGGATTTCAGGATCCTGGAGGGCCGGCACAGCGGAAACGGGTTCTCGTATGCCTTCGAGGAAGGTTTCCTTAAGAAATACTTCATCTTCGGGCTGCATGAGAGCTATACCTCGCAGAGCGTTTTGAAACAACTCAAGAAGATTGACGACCGGGTCCGCTTCAATACCTATGACGACATCGGCATCCGCGGGATCAAGCAGTTTGACCGGGAACTCGAGCACGCGCTGGAATTTGTCAAGGCCGATGCGTACGGAATCGAAGTCGACCTCGACTCGCTTCCCGGTATCGCGAGCAGCGCCATGACCCTGAGCGGATTCTCGGTGGAACAGGCCCGGCGGTTTGTCAGCCACTTTGCCAAGGGGCCAAATGCGGCGTACCTGCACATTTGCGAAGGCGCACCCGACCTTGACGCGGCAAACGGGCATCTCATCGGCAAGCTCATCGGCTACCTTGTGACCGATTTCATCAAGTCGCACTCCGCCGCCAACCTGCCGCCGATGCCCAAATCGGACCTCAGGAAAGACAGCGCAAAATAACCTATCTTTGCCGGCCGCAACAAAGCGGGCTAAATTTTTACAGATGATATCATTCCAGGACCTTAACCTGTCCACCAGCATACTCGAGGCCATCAAGGACGAAGGCTATACGCAACCCACACCGATTCAGCAACAGGCGATTCCAATCGTGATGGAAGGCCGCGACCTGATCGGTTGCGCCCAGACCGGCACGGGAAAGACCGCAGCGTTCGCGATTCCCATCATCCACCAACTGCACCGGATGCAATCGTCCAAGCGGCACCGCCACATCAGGGCGCTCGTGGTCACCCCGACACGCGAACTCGCGTTGCAGATCGGCGAAAGCTTTGACACGTACGGTCGCTACACCGGCATCAAGCAACTGACGATCTTTGGAGGCGTATCCCAAGTCCCGCAGGTGGACGAACTTAAGCGCGGCATCGACGTGTTGATCGCGACGCCCGGAAGGCTGCTCGACCTTCACAAGCAGGGTTTCATCGACCTGGACCACCTGCACGCTTTGGTTTTGGACGAGGCCGACCAGATGCTCGACATGGGCTTCATCAACGATGTCAAGAAAATCGTGAAGCTGACGCCCGACAATCGCCAAACGCTGTTGTTTTCGGCGACCATGCCCATCGCGATCCGCGAACTTGCCGAAATGTTCCTCACCGACCCCGCGCAGGTACAGGTGGCTCCCGTTTCTTCAACCGCCGAGCGCGTCGAGCAGCGAATCTACTTCGTGGAAAAGACCGATAAGCGAAAACTGCTTTACCATCTGATCCGGAACGAGCACATTACCGATGTATTGGTTTTTTCCCGGACCAAGCACGGGGCCGACAACGTCGTTAGGGCGCTCCGCAAGCAGGGAGTGGCCGCAGAGGCGATCCACGGCGACAAATCGCAGGGAGCGCGCCAGAGGGTGCTCGAAAGTTTCAAGCGCAAGGAAGTTGGCGTTTTGGTAGCCACCGACATCGCCGCGCGCGGTATCGACATCGACCAGTTGCCGTATGTGATCAATTTTGACCTTCCGAATATTCCCGAAACTTACGTGCACCGCATCGGACGGACAGCGCGCGCCGGCCGCGGGGGTATTGCGATCTCGTTTTGCGCGAAAGACGAGGAAGTATATTGGAAGGATATCAAGAAACTCATCCGCGTGGATGTCACGGAGATCCACGACCATCCCTATCCGTGGAGGGGCAAACCCGCCGAAGAGCCAAAAGCGGCGCCAAAACAGCAGCAACATTCTTCAAACAAGTCGCGCAAGTCACAGGCTTCCAAGCAAAACAAGAAGCGCTGGTACTAGACGGAAGTTGCCGTCCTGACAATCTGTGAATTCAGGATCCTGAACAGCGTCACGGGCTCGAAGGGCTTGATGATGATGTCGTTCATACCGGACGAAATCGCCTCTTCGGTAATCTCCTCCTTTTCAAAGGCGGTCAGCGCCACGATGGGAACGGTGATCCCGCGTTCGCGGATTTTCCGCGTGGTCTCGAACCCGTTCATCCCCGGCATGTTGATGTCCATCAGTATGACATCGTAGGTGTTGCGCTCGAGCATGGAGAGGGCGGCGTGGCCATCGTCGGCGAGGTGGCAACGCAGGTTGTTGTTTTCCAGGATTTTGCGCGTGACCATTTGGTTGATCTTGTTGTCCTCGACCACCAATACGGTGAAAATCTGTGCCGATGTGAGGTCGACCTCGATGTTGTTGATGATCTCCAGGGTCTTGTCGGGATTTACTTCAAAGGCGATGGTGAACGAAAAGGTGGTCCCGACGCCTTCGGTACTTTTTAGATGGATCTCGCTGCCAAAAAGCGCGATCAGCCGCTTGACAATGGACAAACCCAGGCCGGTCCCCTGGTAATCGTCCTGCTTGCGCTCGATCTGTACGAATTTCTCGAATATTTTCCCCTGGTCGGCGGGCGCGATCCCAATGCCGTTGTCGCGGACCTCGAAGTAGATGTAGTGCATGTTGCCCTCAACTTTTTCAAGTTGGGCCGAGACCACGACCTCCCCGTTCTTGGTAAATTTCAAGGCATTGCTCACCAGGTTCATGAAAATCTGCGAGAGGCGGAGCTTGTCGCCAATGACAAATTCCGGGATATCGGTGTCGATTTCCGCCGAAAGGCTGTTGTTGTTGCGGTTGGCGATGAACTGCAGCGAATTCTTGATCGTATTGAGTTCGTCCCCAATGTTGAACGTCAGGTTTTCCAGTGTCAGGCGATTTTCTTCTATCTTGTTGATCTGCAGGATGTCATTGACCAATGCGAGAAGGTATTTTGCCGAAAATTTAAGCGAGTTCAAATGCGTGCTCCCGGCGAGTTCCTTGTGTTCGTCAAGGATCATGTTGGTAATGCCCACCACGCCGTAAAGCGGGGTCCGGAGTTCGTGGCTGATGGTCGAGACAAATTGAGATTTGAGTTTGGACGCTTCCTCCGCCTTGTCGCGGGCCAGTTTGAGTTCCTCGTTGGCGGCGGTAAGCTCAAGATTCATGTTGCGTTTGTAGCGGTAATTTTGATAGAGCAGATAGAGCAGCACCAGCAACACCGCCACCCCGATGATGAACACTATCATCACCGTACGCGATCGCTGCAATTTCAGGTCCTGGATCTCCTTTTCCGATTCGATCTTGTCCAGGGCGCGTTTGTATTCGTCGATTTCAAAATTGATCCCCTCGGCGGCCGCTCTTCGCAACTTGCCGTTGTCGTAGATGCTCTGTGATAACCTGTGGTGCAACTGCAGGTGGAGATACGCCTCGTCGTGCCGTCCGACCTTGCGCAGGAACTCGGCATATTCCTCGAAAATATAGGAAAGGTCAAGCTCCTGCCGGTTCTTTCGCGCCGATTCGATGGCTTTCCTGTAATATGATTCAGCCTCCTTGTTCTGGTTGCGATTGCTGAAATCCATCGCGTTGAGCATCAGAGAAATAGCTTCGAGGTTGTCATCGATGTACTTCTCCCGATGGTCATTGATGAATTGCAGGTGCGGCCTTCCCGAAGGATAATCGTTTATATCGAAATAGGCCCAGGCGAGATTCAACCGCGTGAGGACGAGCCTGGAAGTATCGCGAGTCTTTTCGGCAAACTCCAAAGCCTTGCCGTAATGCGCCACGCCGGCGGCAAAATCCTTTTTTTCAAAGATGTAGATATTGCCGATATTGTTGTGGTACCAACCCTTGATGGAATCATTGTTTGTCCGGTCGGCATAGGCCAATGCCTTGCGGTAATTCGCGATGGCCTTGTCATTTTCCGATAGTTCTTCGTAATTGCCCGCGATGGTATTGTAGGCCGCGGCAATCTGCTCATTATCCTTGAGATAGATGCCTCTTTTTAAAGCTTCGCGCGCAAGGGAAAGCGACTCCTTGAACTTGTAATCGAGCATCAGGTTATACGCCGTATCGTTGATCGCGACAAGCGACGCATGGTCATAGCCGGGTGGCTGCGACAAGGCGTATTGCAAGGGAAGCAACAGGATGAGAAGCGCTTTTTGCAGTAGGGACATAAAGCAGTATTATGGGGCCAAATATAGCAAACATAACAAGCCCCTGACCGACAGCCTGAAAACTTGCCGGCCGGGGCGGCGTCGGATCAGTTCCTGATCAATTTGCGGTATTTGATGCGTTTTGGGGTAACATCGCCCAGGCGCTTTTTCTTGTTCTCTTCATAATCGGAGAACGACCCTTCAAAAAAGTACACTTCGGAATTTCCTTCAAAAGCAAGGATGTGCGTACAGATTCGGTCCAAAAACCAACGGTCGTGCGAAATGACAACGGCGCATCCGGCGAAATTCTCCAGTCCTTCCTCAAGGGCGCGCAGCGTGTTGATGTCGAGGTCATTGGTAGGTTCGTCCAGGAGCAGCACGTTTCCTTCCTCCTTGAGGGTCATGGCCAGGTGAAGGCGGTTGCGTTCGCCGCCCGAAAGCATGGAGACCTTTTTGTTCTGATCGCTTCCGCCAAAGTTGAACCGGCTCAGGTAAGCGCGTGAATTGACCTGTTTGCCGCCCATCATGATGAGTTCCTGCCCGTCGCAAAAATTTTCCCAGATGGTCTTTTCGGGATTGATGTTGGAGTGCGACTGGTCCACATAGGCAATCTTGACGGTCTCGCCCACCTTGAACTCACCCGCATCGGGCGTTTCCTCACCCATGATCATCCTGAAAATGGTGGTCTTACCCGCGCCGTTCGGACCGATGATGCCCACAATTCCAGCCTGGGGAAGCGTAAAATTCAAATTATCATAAAGCAGTTTGTCGCCGTAACCCTTGGCAACCCCGATCGCCTCGATGACGTTCGTTCCGAGCCGTGGCCCGTTCGGGATATAGATCTCGAGTTTTTCGTCGAGCTGCTTCTGGTCTTCGTTGAGGAGCTTGTCGTAATTCTGCAGACGCGCCTTTTGCTTGGTCTGGCGGCCCTTGGCGCCCTGTCGGACCCATTCAAGCTCGCGCTCGAGGGTCTTGCGGCGTTTGGAGGCGACTTTCTCCTCCTGGGCCATCCGGGTGGATTTCTGGTCGAGCCATGAGGAATAGTTGCCCTTCCACGGAATGCCTTCTCCCCTGTCCAGTTCGAGAATCCATCCCGCCACATTGTCAAGGAAATAACGGTCGTGGGTCACGGCGATTACCGTTCCGGCGTATTGTGCCAGGTGCTGCTCGAGCCAGAGAACACTCTCGGCATCGAGGTGGTTGGTGGGTTCGTCAAGCAAAAGGACATCGGGTTGCTGGAGCAGCAACCGGCATAGTGCCACGCGGCGGCGCTCCCCGCCCGAGAGTACCTTTATCGGGGTGTCGGGATCGGGCGTGCGCAGGGCATCCATCGCGATCTCGAGCTTGGTGTCGATTTCCCAGGCGCCCAGCGCGTCGATCTTATCCTGGAGTTCGGCCTGCCTGTCCATCAGCTTCTGCATCTTGTCGGCATCCTCATAGACTTCCGGAAGCCCGAATTGGTCATTGATCTTGTTGAACTCGTCCAGTACCGCCATGGTCGAGGCCACGCCCTCGCGGACGATCTCGATCACGGTCTTCGATTCGTCGAGCTGCGGCTCCTGCTCCAGATATCCTACAGTATAGCCCGGCGCGAAGACAACATCGCCCTGGTAATTCTTGTCGACACCCGCGATGATGCGAAGGAGTGACGATTTTCCGGAGCCGTTAAGGCCCAGGATCCCGATTTTCGCACCGTAGAAAAAACTGAGGTAAATGTCCTTGAGGACCTGTTTGTTGCTTGCCGAATACGTCTTGGAAACGCGCGACATGGAGAAGATTACTTTCTTATCGTCAGACATAAGTCAGGAAATTTTGAATTTTAAATTTTGAATTGGGTGTTCGTTAATCGGGAGACAGCTGGATTAAAATACTGCGAGTAAAAGAATTTTCGATTCGGCTTAAACCCTACCTTTTAGCGAACTGAAAACCCACCCGTTGGCCAAAAAGCCCACACCAACGGCCGCAAACCCCCATCCGGCGACTTCATTGTACCTGAACGCTCCCAGCCCGATAAGCAGGAGCCCCATGACGAACATGATGAAACTGGCCCAGCCCAGGATCGTATTTTTGTTGATGCCCATTGATGTTTTTTAGGTTGCAAATATCGGGAATTGGAGCCAAAAAACACCATATTTCAGAGATCCTGTTCGAGTTTGCCCAATACCTGTTCTTCCCCGGCCAAGGAAGATAGCGTAATGGCCGTTTCCACCAATGCCAAATGCGAATACGCCTGAGGGAAATTGCCCAGCAATCGTTTGGTCTTGAAGTCAAGGTCCTCGCTAAAGAGGCCGACGTGGTTGGCGTAGCCCAACAATGTGTCAAAATGCTTTTCGGCTGCCTTTCGGTCCCCGATTTTGTACAGGCTGTTGATATACCAGAAGGTGCAGATGGTGAACGACGACGAGGGCAGCCCGAAGTCATCCCGGTTTTTGTACCTATACAGGAGGCCATCGTGCATCAGGTCGCGTCCGATCGCGCGTACCGTGGAGACGAATCTCTCCTGCCGCGCGTCGATGAACCCGTAGGTTTCCATCAGAAGCACCGAGGCGTCCAAATCATCCGATCCATACGACTGGGTAAAGGCGCCCACCTTATCATTCCAGGCCTTGTCGTGGATCTCGTCGCGGATCGCATCGGCCAATGCCTGCCATTTTTTTGCCTTCGCCGATTTTCCGAGGATTTCCGCCACCTTCACCGCCCGGTCGATCGCGGTCCAGCACAGTACCTTGGAAAAGGTGAAATGCCGGGATTCGGTCCGGAATTCCCAAATCCCCTTGTCGGGTTCCTGCCAGTGTTGGGCCACCACCCACACAATGCCTTTGGTAATGTTCCAAAGGTCCTCGCCGTTGACAATCGCCGTGCTGAAGTAGGTGAATTGCTGATGGATGACGTCCATCAGGATGCCGTAGATATCGTTCTGCTTTTGGGAATAGGCCGCATTGCCGATGCGCACCGGCGCCGATCCCTTGTACCCCGAAAGATGGTCGAGGATTTCTTCGGTAAGGGTCTTTTCTTTATTGATCCCGTACATGATCTGGAGCTTTTCGTCCTTGTCGGGAATCAGGTCCACGATGAACTGCAGGTAGCGCTGCGCCATCTGTTTGTGGCCGAGCGTGGAGAGGACCTTTATGACCATCGAGGCATCGCGCACCCAGCAAAAACGGTAATCCCAGTTGCGCACTTCGCCCAACGTTTCGGGAAGGGATGTGGTCGCCGCGGCCAGTACCGCTCCGGTCTTCTCATAGGAAAGCAGTTTCAGGGTAATGGCGCTTCGCCGGATCTGTGCGTTGTATTTTTGATAAACGGGCGTCATATCGGACCAATTCATCCAATAGACCTTGGTTCTCTCAAACTCCAAACGAATGCGTTCGGTGGTGGGTTTAAAAATTTTTTCATTGTACCCGACAAGGAAAAAGCCATCGCCATGCGCCGTTATCGGGCGGCCCGCGGCAATAGCTTCGAGGTCAAAGGAACTGTACAGGTAAAGCGTGTCGAATTTTGCCGTATCGGTAAGGCTGACGATGAAATCGGCCTTGACGTGTGTTGCCGTGGGATTGAGCGCATATTCCAGCCTGGGGTCATAGATCACCCTGAAAACGGGCCTGCCGCGAAGCACCTTGACATACCGGACAATCTCCGGCGGGGCGTGCGAGGTCCCGTCATCCCGCAAATAGCGCGGCATAAAATCGCGGATTTCAAAGACATTCGGGCCATCGTCAAAAGTGGTGATCAAAATACTGGTATCGTCGAGGTATTCCTGGCTGATCGAATAACCGTCGGCAACAATGGCAAACCGCCCTCCAATTTCCTCGTCCAACAGATGCGCGAAAACGGCCGAGGAATCGAATTCGGGCAGGCAGCACCAATCGATGGAACCCGTGCGTGAAACCAATGCGCCACTGCGGCAGTTGCCGATCATTCCGTAATCAAGGTTGTCCATAAGATATCCTTAACAGGCCTGCGGGCCTTATTTCCTTAAATTTACAAAATGCCGAATGAATACACGCCAATCATGAAAAAAACTATACTCGTCTCAAACCGGCTCCCCTTTGAAGTCAAATCGGCCGACGGCTCCCCCGAAATCGTGCCCAGCGTAGGCGGGCTTGCCACCGGGCTGAAATCCATCCACGAAAGCGGCGACAGCATTTGGATAGGCTGGACAGGGCTTCCGGCCGACAAAACCTATCCCGATATCGAGTCTGCCGTAGCGCGCGAGTCCATCACCAGGCATTGCGTGCCCGTTCCCTTGACCGCACGTGACATCGAGGACGTCTACCTCGGCTTCAGCAACAATGCCATCTGGCCGCTCTTCCACTACTTCCTGCAGTACACCCGCTATTATCCCGGCCAATGGCAGCGGTATGTGGAGGTCAACCGCAAATTCGCCGACGAGGTCCTGCGACATGCATCGCCCGACGATGTGGTCTGGGTCCACGACTATCAACTGTTATTGGTTCCCGCTATGCTGCGCGAGATCATGCCGTCGCTCACCATCGGGCTTTTCCTGCACATCCCTTTTCCGGCCTTCGAGATTTTCAGGACCTTTCCCTGGCGAAACGAACTGCTCGAGGGAATGCTCGGCGCCGATCTCATCGGCTTCCATACTTATGATTACGTGCAACATTTTCTGAATTCGGTGCGGCGGATCACGGGCTTTGAGACGCGCTTCAGCGAAATTGTCCTGCGGGGAAGGAAGGTCAGGACCGATTGTTTTCCCATGGGCATCGATTACGCGCGTTTCCACGGAGCCGCTCTCGAACATTCATCCAGGCCTCCCGAAGCAAGGTCCGAAATCTGGCGCAGGCTCCACGAACATCTCGACCAATACCCGGACCGAAAACTCATCCTTTCCATTGACCGGATGGATTACACCAAGGGAATCCCCGAGCGCTTGCGGGCCTTTGAATACTTTCTGGACCATTATCCGCAATTCCGTGAAAAGGTCAGATTGGTCATGCTGGTGGTCCCCTCGCGGACCAACGTTCCGCAATACCAGAAACTCAAGCGTGAGACCGATGAACTCGTGGGCCGCATCAACGGCAAATTTGCCACGGTGGAATGGACGCCCGTCTGGTATTTCTACAGGTCAATGCCCTTTGAAGACCTGATCGACCTCTACACCTCCACGCACGTCGCGCTCATCTCTCCCCTGCGAGACGGGATGAACCTTGTCGCCAAGGAATACGTCGCCACCCGAACCGATGCGTCCGGGGTCCTGATCCTGAGCGAAATGGCCGGGGCCGCAAGCGAAATGAACGAGGCGCTTTTGATCAATCCTGGCAACATCGAACACTTTGCCGATACGCTCCGCACCGCTTTGGAGATGCCCCTCGGGGAACAGGTGACGCGTTTTTCGGCGTTGAGAAAAAGACTGGCGCGCTATGACGTCAACCGCTGGGCCGATGATTTCATGAACAGCCTGACCACTAAGCCCAAAGAGATGGAATCCGCGACTTGCCGCCCGCTTGACGTGCCTGCGATTTCCGCGATCAGGAAGGCGTACGCCGATGCCGATTCCCGGATCCTGATGTTGGATTATGACGGCACGCTGGTAAATTTTACGTTGAATCCCGATCGCGCCGTCCCCGATCCCGAATTATTGGAAATCATCGGCAATCTGGCTGCGGATCCGGCGAACGAGGTGGCTATCGTCAGCGGGCGCGGCCAGGCTTTCCTTGAGCATTGGTTTGGCCCACCGGTCACCCTGGTGAGCGATCACGGCGTCCGGATGAGGCGCGGTTCGTGGGAGGAAATCGAACGGGTGGACACCAGCTGGAAGGAAAGCGTGAGGCCCGTCATCGAGAATTTTGTCGATCGGACACCGGGGGCCTTTATCGAGGAGAAGGAGTATTCGATCGCTTTCCACTTCAGGCGATGCGAAGCCGAACTGGCTGAAATCCGCACCCGCGAACTGCGTATTGTCCTGACCGCGCTCATCGCGGACGATGCCCTCACCATTCTGGACGGGCATAAGGTATTGGAAGTCAAGAGCAGCCTGATCTCGAAAGGAAGGGCGGCGACCAGGCTTCTTTCGGGCAAACCACGCGGTTTCATACTCGCCATCGGCGACGACCGCACCGACGAGCACATGTTTGACGCGCTACCCGAAGGCTCGTTTTCAATCAAGGTGGGAATGGCCGAAACCTGCGCGGGATATTTTGTTTCGGACACTTCGCAGATCAGGAAGTTGCTGAGGGAACTCTCAAGTCTGTCCAAAGTAATGGCGCGTTAAGCGAAATTGCCTATTTTTATCGCAATGGACCAACCCGTTTTCTCGCTACTCCAGGTCATGCAAAGCGTGCGCAAAACCCTGTCGGCGCGCTACACGAGCGCATTCTGGGTCCGTGCCGAAATGAACAAGCTCAACCATTACAGCCATTCCGGCCATTGCTACCCGGAACTGGTGGAAAAGGAAAACGGCAAGGTCATCGCGCAGGTCAACGCGACCATGTGGCGGGATGATTATCGCCGGGCGGATATAATGTTCCGCGAAACGCTGGGCGAACCGCTCAGGGACGGCATCAAGATCCTTTTTCGGGCCTCGATCAACTTTGACCCGGTGCACGGGCTTTCGCTGAACATCCAGCAAATCGACCCGGCCTTTACCCTTGGCGATCTCGAACGCGAGAAAAAGGAAACGCTCGAAAAATTGAAAGTGCGCGGGATCCTGGAGGCCAACAAATCGCTGCCGATGCCCATCCTTCCGCAACGCATCGCGGTCATTTCGGTGGAGACGAGCAAGGGTTACGCCGATTTTTTAAGTGTCATCGACGGAAATCCTTTCGGATACAAATTCTTCCACATGCTTTTTCCGTCCATACTTCAGGGCGAGAAAGCCATTTTGGGAATTACCGCACAACTCGCCCGTATCCGGACCATCATCCATCACTTTGACGTCGTGGCGATCATTCGCGGCGGTGGCGGTGATGTGGGCCTGTCCGTATACAATGATTATCGGATAGCCGAAGCGATCGCCTCCTTCCCCATTCCCGTGCTGGCCGGGATCGGGCATGCGACGAACGTCACTGCTGGCGAAATGGTGGCCCACGCCTATGCGATAACGCCGACCAAACTGGCCGAAATGCTGATCCAGCGAATCCACGAAACGGCCGTTCCGCTGGGGCGGGCTTCGCGCACGATTTCGATGCAGGCAACCTCCCTGCTGTCCCGAAAGAACGAAATCCTGGCAACCGAGGCAAAGTTGTTAAGGTCGGTTACGTCCACAAGGCTCGGCGCGTTCAGGCACCAGCTACAGATTTTGCGAGCAACAACCGTCCGCGGCGCAGGCAATTTGTTGGATTCGACGGCAAGGTTGTTGGCAGACCAATGGTCGGAACTTGAAAATGCGACAGGCGAAATTCTCTCCGGAAATGCTGCGTCGGTGCACGAGATTACGTCGGTCCTGCACCGCGAAAGCCGGCGGTCATTAACGCGCGCAACCGAAAACCTGGGGTTTGCGGCCGGACAAGTCCGTGCGATGGACCCTGCAAACGTACTGCGGCGGGGTTTCAGCATCACGCGCTTCCAGGGAAAAGCAGTGCGCGATCCCGGGGAAATTCCGCCTGGCGAAATAATCACAACCGAATTAGCTTCCGGCCTGTTGACGAGCCGGAAAACCACTTGATATGGAAGAAATTACAAATTACGCCGACGCATTTGCCGAGCTCCAGTCCATCGTCGCCGAAATTGAAAAGGGCGAAATCTCGGTGGATGAATTGTCGCAAAAGGTCAAAAGGGCCGCGGCGCTGATCCAATTTTGCAAGAAACGGCTCAGCAACACCGAAGAAGATGTCAATGCCATCCTGCGCGAGCTGGATCGCGATCAGCCCTGAACCGAAGGCTGCTGGACAGGCATTGGCTGGGGTTTTACATTTTCGACAAAACGCCTTTTGCGCCAGGAGTCGGCGTTGCAGTGAGAGGCGCAGGAAGTGGCGAGCAGCAGCACGCCGAAGGCGAGGGTAATAATCTTGGTTTTCATGGCAATAGTTTTTTTATCCCAACGCAACGCCGTCGTGGATTATTGAACCTTATTGCCTGATTAACATAAGATTGTCAGGATTTCTTATTGAACTGTGAAATGGGCAGGATGACGGTAAATTCGGCGCCGGAGGATTCATCGCCGTGGGCAAAAATTAGCCCATTGTGGTTTTCGGCGATCTTCCGGCACATCGCAAGCCCGATCCCCGTTCCCTGAAATTGCTGCTTGCCGTGGAGGCGCTGGAAAATCTGGAAAATCCGCTCGGCGTATTCCTGTGCAAACCCGATCCCGTTGTCGCTGAAAACGATCCGCACATAGCCCTTGGGCGATCGCGGCAGGTTATAGGAATCGGTCTGCGCCTGGTCCAGGACTTCGGCCGAGATCCGGATTTCGGGCGGAACGTCTGGCCGGCTGTATTTGAGCGAATTTGAGATGAGGTTATTGAAAAGCTGAAGCATCTGGCTCGGGATGGCATCGATCACGGGCAATTCCGTCCTGACAATTTTCCCTTGTTTTTCTTCCAGGACGATGTCAAAATCACCAATGGCCTCATCGACCACTCTCTCCAGTTTAACTTTCTTGAAAACTTCGGTCTTACGCGCCAGTTGCGAATAGCCCAGGATGTCGCTGATCAGGTTGGCCATCCGGCTGGCCGCGTTCTCGATCCGGTCAATGTGGTACTTGGCCTTTTCGTTCACCTCCCCCAACGCCGATTCTAGCATACCCGTAAACATGCTGATCTTGCGCAACGGTTCCTGCAGATCGTGCGAGGCGATATAGGCGAATTGTTCAAGTTCGGCATTGGATTTTTGCAGATGCAGGTTGGCGAGTTCAAGTTCGAGCGTGCGTTCCCGTACGATTTCCTCGATTTTGCGGCGGGCATTGACCTTGTCGGTGACATCGACGGCCACCGCCAAAATTCCGATAATGTTCCCGTTTCCATCCCGGTGCGGTTCATAAACGAAATCCAGGAACACGGTCTCCTCCTTGCCAAACCGGACGAGTTTGAGTTCGCGTTCGCGCTCCACAACCGAATTCCCTTCAAATGCGCGATCCGTCAGTTCTTCGAGGCCTTGCCGCGTCGCATCGGGCACTCCCTCGAAAATCGGTTTGTTCATCACCGCTGAACGGGGTTTGCCCCAAATGTCGATCATGGCCTGGTTGGCGATCTCCACAACTAGGTCGCGCCCGCGAAGCATGCACATGGCCAGCGGGGCCTGCAAAATCATGGTCCTGAAATTACGTTCGCTTTCCTCAAGCGCCTTCTTTGCCACATTGAGGTCGGTGACGTCGGCGGCGGTGTTCATCACGGCGTATGGTTTGCCGTTTGAATCGAACAACGGCGTAAAACTGTAATTAAAGTAATACGTATTGAGCCTCGATCCGTCGTGAAGGTCTATCTTCTGGTTGTGCGCGTGGAAAGGGATACCGGTGTCGTATACTTCCAGGAGCTGTTCGTACGGACCCTGGCCGGCAAGTTCGGGCAGGACTTCGGCGTAGGTTTTCCCAATGACCGAATGATCGCGGTGCCAGGCATCCAGGATCGCCTGGTTGACCATCTCGACGCGCATTTCGCGGCCCACGTAAACACCGATCGGGAACGGAGCGCTCTCGATCAGGCTCTTGAGGTGCTGGGCACTCTGTTCCAGCGCGAATTTGGATTTGACGCTGGCGCTGATATCCTGGATGATCCCGGAAATGGTCACCGGCTTGCCGTCTTCCTCCTGGATCTGTCCGATGGACCGCAGGTAAAGCGTCTCACCCGTCTTTTCGTTCGCGATCCTGAAGACGATGTCGTGCTTCTGCTCCCGTTTCCATTTGGACAGCAAGGCCTCGGAAGCCATCGCATAGTCGTCCGGATGTACTTTCTTCAGCAATTGCTCAAGCGGAAGGTTAAGCCGGGTAACCCCGAACCACTCCATGATCTGCGGCGAGTAACTGACCGTATTGCTCTTGAGGTCGATATTGAAAACACCCAAATCACCTATTTCCACTGCAAGTTGCAGGCTGCGCTCTTTTTCCACGAGGGCTTTGCGGTCATTATAGATATTGGTCACCTCGTTGAACATGGCCAGCACGCCCACGGGATAGGTGTTCCCCGCCTCATAGTACGGTTGCAGGATAAAGTTGAAATAGCCGTTCTCGAGCTTTCCCGCCCGGCGGATCGAGAGTTGGGCCTCGTGCGCGTGGTACGGGATTCCCGTGCGCCGCACCAGGTCGATGATGTCGTCGTACTTCTGCTCGACCAGTTCAGGCAGCGCTTCGCGGAGGGGTTTTCCCAATATCGATTGGTCGCGGCCCCAAAGCCGAAGCGAGGGTTCGTTGGCCAGCTCGATGATCAGGTCGGAACCCTTAAAGATGTGGATGGCGATGGCGGCCTGCATGAACAGGTTATAGGCCGGTTCAAGCGAGCGGATGGTTTCGTCGCGCCTGCCGAGTATGATCCGGTCGGTGACGTCAATTGCGGTGTGGATGATGTAATCGATTTCACCTGCCTGGTCAAATATCGGAGTATGAATGACGGTCCAGTACATCTCGTAGAAAGACCCGTCGGGCGTCCCGATATCGTATCGCTGCGCCTGAAGCTCGTTCTTGCGTTTGTTGCGGATGCAGGACTCCAGGGAATCCCGGATGTCGTCGGAAAAATTCGGAGCCGCGGGATTGTCCGGGAAATACGTAAAAAGGCTACTGCCGATGAGCTCGTCCTTGCGGACTCCGGCGAAGGCCGCAAACTCGTCGGTGGAACCAATAACGGTATATCGGGGGCTGTCAGGCCTTACAAGCGCGCTCGCTCCGGGCATGACGCTGAAAATGGTCCGGAAGTCCGGCGCGGGGTTTCGATCCAATGTTGGGTGGCTTGAATTTGAATCCTTAAAAATAGAAAATAACGGCCATATATTTTGTTAAATAAATGTTGGGTGGGTTTGCAAATTTCGGCCGGGCGTCCTTATTTTCGCAGAAAACCACAGCATGAAATTATTGGGCATCGGATCGCGTATATCGCATCCGGAATTTGGCAAAGGCGTCATCACCAACGTCACATCGGAGCATTATTGGGTGACTTTTATCGATTCGGGACTGGAAACAATCAAGCTCGATGCCGGATTCGATGTCATCGAGGCCGCCGACAATGATGTGGATACGGTCAGCCTTTACGATGTCGAAAAAACGTTGAAATCCCTCCTGCAGCGCTGGAGCGACATTACGCCATCGGCACCCATCGCCGAAAAATGGAAGGGCGGAAAACTCATCATGGACCCCGGTCAGGCAGGCGTCCAGGGCAAGGAAGTCCCTATCGATACCTTTTTTCACAAGATCGTAATGGTCAGGGACCGGCTTAGGGTGATGGAGCAAAAGATCAACGCGAGCAAACTCGACGATGCCGAAAAGGTCGAACTCCAACAATACATTACCCGCATCTACGGCAGCCTTACCACTTTCAACGTGCTGTTCAAATCCCCTTCTGACCAGTTCGTCGGTGAAAAGACCAAGTAATTATTTGGCGGCGATACGGTAAAGCCTGCCCTCATCGGTCACGACGTACAGCGCTCCGTCCAGGCCCTGGGCCACGTCGCGGATTCGTTGCTCCTCCTCAACGAGAAGGCGTTCCTCACCGGTTACCCTGTTGTTTTCGATGACGATCCGCGCCAGATGGCGGCTGCTGAGCCCGCCGATGAAGAGGTTGTTCTTCCATTCGGGCATGTTCTCTCCGGAATGAAAGGTCATTCCGCTGGGTGAGAGCACGGGATCCCAATAGTAAACGGGTTGTTCCATGCCTGATTTCTGTGTGATTCCTTCGCCTATCGTCTGTCCGCTGTATTCGACTCCGTAGGTGATGGTTGGCCAACCGTAATTTTTGCCGGGCGCGATCAGGTTGATCTCGTCACCGCCCTTTGGCCCCATTTCGCTGTTCCATAAATCTCCCGTTTGTGGGTGGATCGCGAGCCCCTGGACATTGCGGTGCCCGTAGGACCAGATTTCGGGCATGGCATCCTTGCGGCCGATGAAGGGATTGCCTTCCACCGGTTTGCCGTCGCGCGTAATGCGGAATATTTTCCCCAGGCCCGAATTGAGCCATTGTGCCTGCGGTCGCGTTTCAATATCCGACCTTTCGCCCGTCGAGACATAAAGGTTGCCGGAAGCATCAAAGGCGATCCTTGAACCGTAGTGTTTGTCGCCGTCGTAAACCGGCAACGCCCTGAAAATTACCGAAACATTCTCGAGCCGGCGTTCGTCGGCCGAAAGTTTCCCCTTTGCCACCGATGTGTGGTTGCCCTTGCCCCGCGGTTCCGAAAACGTCCAATAAATGGTGCGGTTTGTGGCAAAATCCGGGTCGGGGGCCACGTCGAGAAGCCCGCCCTGTCCCGCATCGTCAACCGGCGGTACGCCTTCAAGCGGTGCGCCAAGGTCGCCGGAGGTGGAAACAATCCGCATCCTTCCCTGCTTCTCGGTGACAAGCAAACGCCCATCCGGAAGCGCGGCAACCGCCCACGGCTTCTCCAAATTGGTCGTGATGGCTTTTACGGTGTAGGGCGCTTTGGTTTTGACGCCCGCAATCCTCGTCTGGCCTTCAAAGGCGGGTTTATATCGGGTCACGCGGTCCTGGGTTTCGACGGGCGGAAGCTTGCCGTCGGCAGTGGGTTTGGGGTCCTGTTGCGGGGCGGTGGAGGCTTTGTTCCCGCAGGCACATAGGATCGTCGCCGCAAGAAAGAATAGTGTTGGCTTCATAATAATCTGGATTTGACAAACTTAAATGTACGAAAAAAGTTTGATCAAGCGGATGGTCGTCAGTCGTCAGTCATCAGTCGTCAGTCATCAGTCGTCAGTCATCAGTCATCAGTCATCAGTCGACAGTCATCAGTCATCAGTAACTAAACCGTAAACCGTAAACTGTCAACCGTAAACCGTAAACCGTAAACCCTCTTACACCCTCCCGTAATAAAGCGCCTTGATGATCCCGTCCGATAGCCCGATCTTGGGGACGTAGATCTGCCGTGCCCCGCTCCACTTCATGGCATTGAGGTATATCCTGAGCGCGGGAATGATCACGTCGGCGCGATCCGGGTTGAGCCCAAGGTCATACACGCGCTGTTCGTAGGTCATGGAATCGAGCGACCTGAATTGATTGTGCAGGTACATATAAGAAAGAGGCTGCTCCTGCGCGTTACCGGACATCTTGAAGATCTTATTGATGTTTCCGCCCGAACCGATCATCGCAATATCGTCATATCCGGCGCAATGCTTTTTGATCCAATCCTCGATTTCCTTCCAGACCGTTTCGCCGGCCATACTGTTGAGCAACCGGACCGTACCGATCCTGAACGACCTGGACGCCACCATGCGCGAATTTGAAAACAATGAAAATTCGGTGCTGCCGCCGCCCACATCGACATAGAGGTAGGTCTTTTCGGTGCGGAGCAGGTGGTGAAGGTCGGTTGAGGCGATAATGGCGGCTTCCTTCTTGCCGTCGATGATGTCGATTTCCACGCCCGAATGCTCGCGCACCCGCCGGACGACCTCTTCGGCATTGGAGGCTTCCCGCATCGCCGAAGTGGCACAGGCCAAAAATTTTTCGACGCGGTGGATTTTCATCAGGAGCCGGTAGGCGAGCATCGCGTCGGCCATGCGTTCGATGTTTTCCTCGGAAATCTTTCCAAGGGTAAAGGCATCCTGCCCTAACCGGACGGGAACCCGGACAAGCGAACTCTTGTTGAACTGGGTGTCCTTTCCGCTTTCCTCCACCACGTTGGCCACCAAAAGCCTTACGGCATTGGATCCGATGTCAATGGCGGCAAACTTGCGGATGTTGATCCCCTTTTTTTGGAGCGCTTCTGAGGTCGTGGTCAGTTCCTGCATGAAAGGATTGGGCTTAGGATTGCAATTTATAGTCATCACCGGCACGCATCGTTATGGCAATCGGTGAAAAATTTATAAAGTTTAAGGTTACAGATTGTCCGTGATGACCTCCAGGCGGTCGCGGTAATAATTATAGGTTTCGAGCTGGGCCCGGAATATCGGCGCATCGCCCCGCACCCTGTACTTATTGTCCAGGTCGGCCGAATGGTATCGGGCCTTCACATTCCCCTTCCAGCCCACGTTAAAGGTATCGATGAGTTCCTGGCGGATGCGCGGATCGTATATGGGGCAGGTCACTTCCACCCTTCCGTCGAGGTTTCGCGTCATAAAATCGGCCGAAGAGATATATACCTCCGGATCGCCGCCGGCCGAAAAGATGTAGACCCGCGAATGCTCGAGGTAGCGGTCCACGATGCTCACGGCCTCGATATTTTCGCTCATGCCCTTCACGCCGGGTATCAGCGAACATATCCCGCGCACGAGCAGCCGGATCTTCACGCCGGCATTGCTGGCCTCGTAGAGTTTGTTGATCATTTCGTAGTCGCTGAGGCTGTTCATCTTGAGCCAGATATAGGCGTCCTTTCCGGTTTTGGCGTGCGCGATTTCGCGGTCGATGAGCTTGTAGAACTTGCTTCGGGTATAGTGCGGGGAGACGATCAGGTGCTTGTAGCGGTAGACGCGGTAATTGACGTCGAAAAAGTCGAAAATCTTGGAAACGTCCTTAAGGATCTGCTGATGGCTCGTAAACAAGGTCACATCGGTATAGATGCGTGCCGAAACCTCGTTGAAATTGCCCGTGGAGATCAGCCCGTACCGCCGAAGCTTGCCATTTTCGATCCGGTCGATCACACAAATCTTGCTGTGGACCTTTAGCCCCTTGATCCCGAAAATCAGTTCGATGCCCTCGGTCTGCATCTGTTCGGCGTAACTGATGTTGCTCGCCTCGTCGAAACGCGCCTGGAGTTCAATCTGCACCACGACTTTCTTGCCGTTTTTGGCGGCGTTTATAAGCGAACTGACGATTTGTGAATTCTTGGCCAGACGATATAGAGTGATCCTGATGGCGGTCACCTTTGGATCGAGCGCAGCCTCCCGAAGGAATTTGATGATATAGGAAAAGGACTGGTACGGCGCATTGACCAGGTAGTCCTGTTTGGCGATCTTGTGCAGGATGCTTCCGTCCAGGCTGAGCCCGTCAACCGGAAGCGGCGTCTTGGGTTTGTACAACAGGTCAAAACGCCCAAGGTTGGGAAAGTCCATGTAATCCCTGCGGTTGTGGTAGCGCCCCCCGGGAATGATGCTGTCGGAGGCGTCGATGCCCATATTGGCAAGGAAAAAACGGAGCGTGTCCTTCCCGATCGACTGGTCATAGACAAACCGGACCGGCTCGCCCACGCGGCGTTCCTTGACGCTGGTGGCGATTTTCTGGAGCATGGATTTGCTCATGTCGGAATCGATGTCCAGCTCGGCATCGCGGGTAATCTTGATCATGTGCGCGGTGACGCTCTCGTACTCGAAGATATTGAAAATGCTGGAAAGGCTGAAGCGGATCACATCGTCCAGAAGGATCACGTACTGCTTGTCGCCCACCGGAGGCAGAACCACGAAGCGGTTGATGGTCTTGGGAATCTCGATCACCGCATACCGGATCTCGGGTTTGGATTTGAGCCCCAAAATCCCGGTCCTTTCCTGTTTCATCACGAGTTTGACCGCGAGATAGCCCGAGGTGTCCTTGAGAAGCGGGAACTCGGCGAGGTCGTTCAGGATGATGGTCACCAGGGCCGGGCTGACTTTTTGGATGAAGAAATCGCGGACGAAGTTTTCCTGTTCCTTGGAAAGTTCGTTCTCGTTGATGATGAAAATGCCTTCTTTTCCAAGCTGGTTCTCGATCACGTTCAGGATCCGAAGGCTTTCGGACTGTTGCTGGATCACGATCTCGGTGATGTCCTTCACCAGGCGGTGGGCCGAAATCCCGCCCAGCACCTTTTCCCCGCTTTGGCCCGAAAGGCTCAGGCGCCGGATCGCGGCAAAACGGACGCGGAAAAACTCGTCGAGGTTATTGGAAAAAATGCCCAGGAAACGCAGGCGGTCCAGCAAGGGGACGGTTTCATCGCCTGCTTCCTGCAAAACGCGCGCATTGAAGGCGAGCCAGCTTTTTTCGCGGTCGATGTACTTATAGGTCGGGTTGGCCATGTTTTAAATCTTTCGGAAAAATGACGGTCCCTGTGGATCCGCGCACGAGCTGGCGCCAGGAATCGGTTGGCAGCAGAAGTTCCACCAAACCGCAGGTTGGGACGTTGTCAATGTAAATGTTCCCAAATTTATTGACAAAATCCGTAATAGCCTCATTATGTCCGAAAATAAACACCTTTTCAACGTCGTCCGGCAGGTTGGACACAAAATCGTGCAATTTCCCGTGGTCAAATGTATAGAGGTCATCCGTAAAGTCGATCACCGACGGAGGGATGCCCCAATTTTCACCGAAGATCCTTGCCGTTTCGAGCGCCCGGCGTGCGGTACTTGAGCAGTAGCGGGCACCGTCCGTCACCAAATGCGCCGCTTTGACCGCAACCCGCGGAGCGTCTGACCTGCCCCGGGGCGCCAATGGCCTTTGGTGGTCATCCAGGCCGAAGGGATAATCGGATTTTGCGTGCCTGATCAGGATAAGGGTTTTCATTGTTGCCGTTTATCGGGCAATTTAACCATTTAGTTCGGGCGGCTAAAACGGTCGTCGGTTCAAAAATGCATTTCATCGATTATAATCGTAATATTCTACTTACATAAATAGTTAAATAGTGTATTTTATCGCACTTTTTGTGCATTTTATCGATGTTTTTTTTGGTGGGTTCAATGCAACATCCTACTTTCGACAAGAATTTGGAATTTCATGACATTTTGTGCCGATTACCAAAATGTTATTAATCCATTAATAGAAATATTTCAGCAATGTGCTCATTTTAACAACGATAGTGTAATGAAAACCGCAATTCGCCTAAATTTTGGCTTTTTATCGAGTATTCCTGTTGTTGGTGGAAAAAATATACGCCCATCTGGCAATGTATATAATTTAGCCCACGTAATGTGAGAAGTCACAGCCCTGAACGAACTTATAAAGCATTATTCTACTAAAACAAAGTGTATGAAAGCAAAAATTACTTTTCTATTACTGGCGCTCTTTACGATAGTCGGCAATACGTATTCGCAATTTGATGCACAGCACCCCGATCTGAGGTTATGTGGTTCGGCACCGAACTATTACCTGGATTACTACAACTGTACGTCAAACAACTTCACGCTGAATAACGTGTTTATGAGCCTCACCAATGTGAATGGCCAGCCGATGACCAACACGACGTGTACGATCGGGACGACCCAGCAGGTATATGTAATGCTCAATTATACCTCCAACGCGAACAATACGCCCAACAACGGACGCCTGTTTGCCGACCTCACCATCGACAATACGGTGATCGGCATCAACGCGTATCTGGGTAACATTGCGCCCGGAGCCGGACAACGCCAGATCTACGGGCCCTTTACCTGGACCTGCGGACAAGAATTGACCCTGAGCCGAATCCTGGTGGTATGGAGGACCGGCGGAAGCAGTGCGCAATTGGCTTCATACAACTGTTCCACCTATGGTACCGCTCAGTGTGAACTTCCGGGAAGCACCATCATCGCCAAGCCGCTTGCCGTACAGTTCACCTACAAGGCATGCCGTACGGGCAACAATACGACGGTCAATTTCACATCCACGACCAATGGCGGGATCGGGCCTTATGCTTTCGCCTGGGATTTTGACAATAACGGCACGACCGATTCCACACTCGCAAACCCGGTCTTTACCTACACGACACCGGGCCCACACACCGCAAAACTGACGGTCACCGATTCACAGGGACTCACCAACACCTATACGCAGGTCATCAATCCGCCTACTGAGATCATGCTCAGCGCCGTTCCGGTACACGTAGGTTGCGGCGGGGCATCCACAGGTTCGATTGACCTTTCGGTTGCCGGCGGAACCCCTGGTTATACCTATCTTTGGAGCAACGGCGCCACGACGCAGGACATTTCAAACCTCTCGCCCGGGACCTATACCGTTACCGTTACCGACAGCAATAATTGCGTCAAAACCCTTCAGGTCATCATTAACGGGGGCGATTCGACCGCTCCTGTAGTTACCGCTCCCGGAAACGTCACTCTCGAGGGTTGCAACAGCGCGGCTATCGGCCCTGCTGGCTACTTCCCGTTTTCAGCGGTACAGGCCACCATTACGGTTGCACAGTTTACGGGCGCCGGCGGTTCGTTCAGCGACAGTTCGGCGATTTCCACGATCACCTACCAGGATGTCCAGACCGGGACATGCCCGCGAATCATCACCAGGACCTTCCGCGTGACCGATGCCTGCAACAATACAGGTACGGCCGTACAGACCTTCACGGTACAAGATACGACCGGGCCGGTATTCGAACCGCTTTCGGCAACACTTACTTTTGAATGCCCTGCGCAGCCCCAATTTGAGATCGCAAAAGCCATCGATGCCTGCGACAACTTCCCGACCATGACCTATGTCGACGTCACCATTCCGGGTGCATGCCCCAATTCCTATACAATCGTAAGGACCTGGACTTCAACCGATGCGTGCGGAAATTCATCACAGGCCACCCAGACCGTAATCGTAACCGACAGCACGGCGCCGGTCATTACCACGCCCGCTTCGAACCTCACCGTTGAATGCACAGGCTCCGGAAACCAGGCAAGCCTCAATGCGTGGCTCGCCAACAATGGTGGCGCTGTTGCAAACGATTCGTGCTCGGCAGTTACCTGGACCAATAATTTCAACTCGATAGGTTCCGATTGTACGGCGGCCGTGACGGTAACCTTTACCGCTACCGATGCCTGTGGCAATACCGCCACCACTTCGGCGACCTTTACCTTGCAGGATGTGACCGCCCCGGTTGCCCCTGCAGCTCCGGCGGCCCTAACCGTTTCATGTGCTTCCCAGGTTCCTTCGCCGGTGTCCCTTACCGCTACCGACAATTGTTCCGGTTCTGTTGTGGCCCAAAGCGTGGACAACATCACGCCGGGCAGCTGCGCCAATTCATTTAACATTGTCCGCACCTGGACCTTCACCGATGCGTGTGGAAACACATCGTCGGCAATGCAGAACATTACTGTTAACGACCAAACAGCGCCCGTAATCGCCGCGCTTCCGGCAGCCTCCACCATCCAATGTGGCGTTGAGCCGGTATTCGCACAGGCTTCGGCGACCGATTCCTGCGGAGGCGACGTGACGCTGACTTTTGCCGACAATACCATTGAGGGCAGCTGCTACGGAACCTATCAGGTCATCCGTACCTGGACCGCAACCGATGCGTGCGGGAATACGGCGACCGCTTCGCAAACCATAAATGTTCAGGACACGATTGCTCCCGTATTTGGAACAATCCCCGCGCCATCGACGATTTCATGTCCCGATGCCGTTCACTTCATCACGCCAAACGTAACCGATTCCTGCTCGAGCGGCGATGTGACCGTCACTTTTAACGATGTCACGACTCCGGGCGCGTGCGCGGGATCCTTTTCGATCACCCGTACATGGACTGCCGTTGACGAATGCGGAAATTCGGCTACGGCCTCACAGACCATCAATGTTGAAGACACGACGGCTCCGGTAATCGCTGCGTTGCCTGCAACATCAACCATTTCATGTCCCGCAACGCCAGCCTTCGCTCAGGCCACCGCTACCGACTCTTGCGGAAGCGCCGTGACCCTGACTTTTGCCGATGCAACGACGGAGGGCGAATGCGCAGGTTCTTATTCAATCACACGTACCTGGACCGCGACCGATGCCTGCGGAAACGCCTCGACCGCGACCCAGACCATCAACGTGATCGACAACACCGCTCCGGTGATCACCACACAGGCCCAGAACCTGACCGTCGAGTGTGACGGATCGGGCAACCAGAATGGCATCAACGCCTGGCTCGCCAACAATGGCGGGGCCGTTGCGACCGATGCCTGTTCGGATGTGACCTGGACCAACGATTTCGATGCGCTTTCAAATGACTGTTCGGCTGCCATCACCGTAGTCTTCACCGCTACCGATGCCTGCGGAAACACCGCGACGACTTCGGCTACCTTTACCGTACAAGATGTGACCGCTCCGGTTGCTCCTTCGGCTCCGGCTGCCGTTACCGTGGCCTGCGCCTCTGAAGTTCCCGCAACCATGACCATGACCGCTACCGACAACTGTTCGGGCGAAATCGTGGCCGAGGGTGTTGATACGACGACTCCGGGCAACTGTCCGAACTCGTTCACCATCGTGCGTACCTGGACCTTCACCGATGCGTGTGGCAATTCATCATCGGTTTCACAAAACATCAATGTAAACGACAACATCGCACCGGTTGCCCCTGCGGCTCCTGCGACCGTGACCGTGGCCTGCGCTTCGGATGTTCCGGCGATGGTATCGCTCACCGCAACCGATAACTGCGGCGCCGAGATCACCGTTGAGGGCGTTGATGTGACCACGCCTGGCCAGTGTGCCGGTTCGTACACCATCGTCCGCACCTGGACTTTCACCGATGCCTGTGGAAACTCGTCATCGGTATCGCAGACCATCAACGTGAACGACAATGTTCCGCCTGTGGCTCCTGCTGCTCCGGCCGACATCACTGCGGCCTGTGCCTCCGAAGTTCCTGCCATGATTTCGCTTACCGCCACCGACAACTGTGGAGCCGAAATCACCGTTGAGGGAGTGGACGTCCTGACCGAAGGGCCTTGTGCAAACAGCTTCGGGATTGTCAGGACCTGGACCTTTACCGACGCATGCGGCAATACTTCATCGGTATCGCAGAACATCTCCGTGAACGACAATATTCCGCCTGTGGCTCCTGCCGCTCCGGCCGACATCACTGCGGTCTGTGCCTCCGAAGTCCCTGCCATGGTTTCGCTTACCGCCACCGATAATTGCGGCGCCGAAATCACCGTTGAAGGCGTTGACGTGACCACAGCCGGTACTTGCCCGAACAGCTTCGGCATCGTGAGGACATGGACGTTCACCGACGCATGTGGCAATACATCATCGGTTTCACAGAACATCACGGTAAACGACAATGTTCCGCCTGTAGCGCCAGCCGCCCCTGCGGACATCACCTCTGCCTGTGCCGCCGACCTGCCGGCCATGGTGTCCCTTACCGCTACCGACAACTGTGGCGACGAGATCACCGTTGAAGGCGTCGATGTGACCGTGCCTGGAGCCTGCGCCAATTCTTCGGTAACTACCCGTACATGGACCTTTACCGACGCTTGCGGAAACTCCTCATCGGTTTCCCAGACCATTACGATCAATGACAATGTGGCGCCAACTTTTGATATGGCTGCCCCTGAAGATATCACCGTGACCTGTTCGGCAATCCCGGCAGCCGCCACGCTGACCGCCACAGACAACTGCGAACCGACAGCCGTTGCCGTGACGATGACGGAATCGACCGTTGCAGGAGCTTGTGCGGGAAGCTATACCCTGACCCGCACCTGGACCGCTACCGACGCATGCGGAAACACCGCTACCGAGGAACAGATCATTACGGTTCAGGATGTTGACGCCCCGACTTTTGACACTCCTGTCCCTGCAGATGCGACCGTATCATGCGACGCGATCCCTGCCGCCGCTACCATCACGGCATCGGACAACTGCGGAACCGCGACCGTCGAATTTGCCGAAGTGATCACTGCCGGTACCTGTGAGGGCAATTATACCATTACCCGTACCTGGACCGCAACGGATGTGTGTGGAAACGCAACGGCCGGAACTCAGGTTCTGACCGTAACCGATACCGCCGGACCTACCATCGACGGCGTGCTTGAATCTCCGGTCAACGCGACCTGCGCCCTGATTCCGGTCGTTCCGACCCTGACCTTCATCGACAACTGTTCGACCGTGGGCGAAGTAACGTTCACCGAGGAAATGGCCGATGAGACCGTGAATTCCTATACGATCATCAGGACCTGGACCGTCTCCGATTCATGCGGAAACCAGTCGGTGTTCACACAGGAAGTGTTCGTGACCGTGGCCGATGGTGAGACGACCATCCCGTCTGAAAGCTGTAACGAGGATACTTCGACCGTTGAGCTCAACAACCTGTTGCCAGCCGGTACGCCAACCGACGGCGTCTGGGTCGACGTTGACGGAACCGGAGTGCTTAACGGTAGCGTCTTCTCGCCGTTTGGACTTGCAACGGGTACCTATACCTTGCAGTATCAGATCGACGGAACCTGTCCGCGCACCATCAACATCGAAATGGCGGTCAACGAAGACTGTTTCCCATTGGGTTGTGGAAGCATTACGGTTCACAATGCGTTTTCGCCAAACAACGACGGAATCAACGACCATTTCGCCATCGCCAACCTGGAGCAGTTTACCTGCTACCCGACCAACACCGTAGAGATCTACAACCGTTGGGGCGTGCTGGTCTACGATACCACACAGTATGACAATGCACTGAATTCGTTCAAAGGTATATCTGAAGGAAGGGCCACGATCAACAAAGGCGCCGAATTACCTACCGGCACCTACTTCTACACTCTTCAATACACGACGTCCGAAGGCCAGACCATCAAAAAAGACGGATATTTATACCTTTCAAGATAAAGCAACTCAAATCTAACGCCTGGGGGTTTGCCGCCCCCAGGTATAAAACCAAAAACTAATGAAAACAAGATTACTGATTTTCGTTTTGATGTTTACGGGCATGGCGGGGTTTGCACAGCAAGACGCGCAGTTTACCCAGTACATGTACAATACGATCAACATCAACCCGGCCTACGCGGGATCCAGGGGTGCGCTGAGCATCTTCGGGTTGCACCGTACGCAGTGGGTAGGTCTTGACGGCGCCCCCGTAACCAATGCGGCATCGATCAACACGCCATTCAACAACTCCAGGCTTGGGGCCGGCCTTTCCTTTGTAACCGACAAGATCGGGCCCACAAAGGAGACCAATATCTCGGCGGACATTTCGTATACGATCCCGACTTCGGAGACCTTCAAGCTGTCGTTTGGGGTCAAGGCATCGGCGAACCTGTTCAATCTTGACCGCAGCATGCTGAATCCGGAAAACCCTGCCGATGACCACCTTCAATCCATCGACAACGAATTCTCGCCAAACATCGGTGCGGGTATCTACCTCCACTCGGACAAGTTCTATGCGGGTATTTCGGTACCGGCCTTTTTGCAGACGACACGCTACAGCGACAATGATTTCGCGGTAAACCAGGAACGCCTCAACTTTTATTTCATCTCGGGTTATGTATTTGACCTGAGCCCGAACCTGAAGTTCAAGCCGGCACTGTTGACCAAGATGGTGAAGGGCGCGCCGTTGCAGATCGACGTTTCGGGAAATTTCCTCATCATGGATAAGTTCGTACTGGGCGCTGCCTACCGTTGGGACGCGGCCGTCTCAGGAATGGCCGGATTCCAGATCACCGACGGTCTCTTCCTGGGCTATGGTTATGACCTGGAAACGACAAGGCTGCGCAATTACAATTCGGGATCGCACGAACTCTTCCTGCGCTACGAACTTTTCAATAACTTCGACCGTATAACAACCCCAAGATTCTTCTAATACCAAAACACCATGAAAAGTAAAGCAATAGTCTATATCCTCCTTCTCTCTGCCCTCTCCTTTTCGGGATTTGCGCAGCGCGCGGCCGAGAACAAGGGCGACAAGCAATACGACCGCTATGCCTTCATCGATGCGATCAAGACCTACGAGCGCATCGCGGCCAAGGGGTACAAATCGGCCGATATGTTCCAGAAACTCGGGAACTCCTACTACTTCAACGGTGATCTGCCAAACGCGGCAAAATGGTACGGGGAACTTTTCGCGATGACACAGGACGTCGAGCCCGAATATTACTACCGATATGCCCAGGCGCTCAAAGGGGCCGGCGATTACGCCAAGGCCGACCAGCTCATGGCGACCTTCAACCAGAAAGTGGCCGAAGACCTGCGCGGCAAGAAGTTCAAGGACAACATGGATTATATGGAGAAGATCCGGGTGAATTCCGGGCGTTATGAAATCGGCGATGCCGGTATCAACTCGGAATTTTCGGATTACGGAACCGCGATGCTGGGCAACAAACTGGTTTTCACCTCGGCACGCGATACGGGCAACCTGGCCAAACGCAAACACGCATGGACGGGACAGTATTTCACGAATTTCTATTCGGCCGATGTGCAGGGCGATTCCCTCGGCACCGTAAATAAATTTGCGAAGAAGGTCAATTCGAAATTCAACGAGGCTTCGGCGGTCTTCACCAAGGATGGCCAGACGATGTACTTCACCCGCAACAACTTCCTCGACGGAAAGCGCGGCAAGAATGGCGAGCGAATCACGCTTGTGAAAATTTACAAGGCCTCACTGGTTAAGGTCAACGATACCGTGGAATGGGGCGACGTGAAGGAACTTCCCTTCAACAACGACAGCTACAGCACCGCACACCCCGCGCTGAGCCCCGACGGCAATACACTCTATTTTGCTTCGGACATGCCAGGAACCAAAGGACAGTCGGATATCTGGAAGGTATCGATCACGGGCGATTCATTCGGAACCCCTGTCAACCTTGGGGAAATGGTCAATACAGAGGGCAAGGAAACATTCCCCTTCATGACCGATGAAAACGAACTGTATTTCGCCACCGACGGACATCCCGGCCTTGGCGGACTAGACATCTTCATGGCGAGGATGAACGAGGACGGCAGCTTCAAGGCTCCGATCAACGTGGGTGAACCTGCAAATTCAAAGCAGGACGATTTTGCCTACTACATCAACACCACAACCCGCAAGGGATTCCTGTCTTCAAACCGCGAAGGCGGAAAAGGGTATGACGACATCTACAAATTCCTGGAGACCCGAAAACTTATCTGCGAGCAGCTCCTGCACGGCATCGTGACCGACCGCGAAACAGGCGCGATCCTCCCAGGGGCGAAGGTGACGCTGATGGATGACAAATTCAACAAGATCGGCGAAGTCATTGCGGACGACAAGGGTTATTACGAATTCGAGGTGGAGTGCGATACGAACTATTACGTTCGGGGCGAGCACGAAGGTTACGAGACCAACGAGCAAAAGATCAAGATCCCGGATACTTCGGGCAAGACCGAACTCCCGATCCCGCTCGACAAGAAAGTCAAGCCGGTTACCGTTGGCGACGACCTTGCGAAGGCGTTCGGAATCAAGGAAATTTACTTTGACCTCGACAAATGGAACATCAGGCCGGATGCAGCCCTGGAGCTCGAGAAAATCCTCGACGTGCTCGAACAGTACCCAACCATGGCACTCGACATCCGCGCGCATACCGACAGCCGCGCCAGCCACAAATATAACGAGCGCCTCTCTGATCGACGCGCCAAATCGACGCTTGAGTGGCTTGTCAAAAACGGCGTGGATCGTGCAAGGCTGACAGGCCGAGGCTACGGCGAGACGCAACTCGTCAACAAGTGTTCGGATGGGGTGAAGTGCAGCGAAGAAGAGCATCAGCTCAACCGTCGAAGCCAGTTCATTATTACCAAGTTGTAAATCCAAACCAACAAAAGAAATCCCGCTACTTGGCGGGATTTTTTTTTGCCAATTGTTTAATCCCCGTGGCTTGGACAAAGTGGAAGTTTGTACTGGTCATCCATTCTTTCCAAGGAAATCTGTGATCGATTTTCCATAATTTCGGCTTTACAACACGTTCATCTGTCGATTTAACAACAATTGCGGTTAAACCGCAAACAACGCCGGAAGAGCCGCCTTACCTTTACCTCAAAGGTTTTTGAAACCTTTGAGGTTGTCGGCAGGGTGCGCTTCAGGTTAAAAATAACGCCGCAGGAACCTGTTTTCCCGGCAACTTTAAGAATCGACTCACTTGGATGCAAACAATCTCTTACAGTTTACCACATATTGTGAATGAATCTCCGTACCACAAAGCAACCCCGAAATTCGATCCGAAATTTTTTCTCTAAAACAAATAAATGGCACGATTCGCTTTTAAACCAAAAAAAAAGCGCCATCTCTGGCGCTTTCGTTCTTCGGGGGTATGAAGAATGGAAAAAATTATAGGGTCGCGGATTCCTGCCCGCCATCGCGAATCTGCGCAAATACTTTGCGGATGGCCACGATGGTCAGGAAAATCAGCATTAGTTCTTGACGAATTTGGATGTTATCAGACCGTTACCGGTTTGGGCTGTGGCGATGTAAAGGCCGTTCTGCAAGTGCGAAACATCGGCATAATCACCGGTTGTCCTCAATACGATCTTTCCGGTCATATCGGCGAATACGATTCCGTGGACGTCTTCGCCGGGAATCGAAAACCTCACGCCATGGCTGGCAGGATTGGGGAAAAGCGTGGGTGCCGATTTTACGTGTGACGCAGCCGAAAGCGCATTGAACACCTGGATTCTCGCGATCCTGTTCCTCGAAACGCCGTTGTAGTCGCTAAAATCACCTGCGATGAGAACCCTTCCGTCCGGCTGGATGGCATGATGCAAAACGACATTGTTGGGGCCCAGAAGCGGATCGAGTGTCGGATCGATCGCTCCGTCAGGCGAAAGCCTTGCTACCTTCTCGCGCGGATAGCCATTGAAAGTCGAGAAAAGGCCGGTTACCAGCAGGTTTCCGTCCGGTTGTTCGGATATGCCCAAGACGCCGTAGTTGGCTCCCGAGGAAATGTTGAAGGTAGTGTCAATGTTTCCGTCGGCCTCGAGCCTAAGAATGCGCTCGAACGCAAATCCGTCATACTCCGTAAAATAGCCGCCGATCACGATTTTTCCGTTTGATTGAATCAGTACCGATTGAATGGGATGATCGGTACCCAGTCCGGAATAGAACGAAGTGTCGAGGCTGCCGTCGGTGTTCAACCTGAGGATTTTGTTGACGGCGTTGACGATATATTTCCCGTCGGGCAATTGCTTGATGTCGGTAACACCTTCGATATTGCCGTCAAAAACAAAACCTGCATCCACGCTTCCGTCGGCGTTGAGCCTGGCAATCCTGTTTCTGGGCAACCAGTTGACGGCGGTAAAGACGCCCCCGACAAGGATCTTTCCGTCGGCCTGCAGGAATGCGCACAGGATATCGTCATTGGCGCCATAACCCGTGTTGAAACCAGGGTCGCTTGATCCGTCGGGATTGAGCCGGACGATGCGCTTTTTTGAAGTATTGTTGTAGCCGGTAAATTCGCCGGTGACAATGATTTTTTGGTCGGGCTGAACGATTACCGAGGTTACCAGCTTATTGAATCCCGTTCCGATGTTGAAAGATTCGTCGATGCTTCCGTCTTCATTCAAACGCACCAGCCGTTTCTTGGTCACGCCGTCAAAGGTTAGGAAATCACCGCCCGCAAGGATCTTTGAATCAGACTGGAGTGCCAGGACCTGGATGGTGTTGTCGGCACCCTGTCCGGGGTTCAGCGACAGGTCGATATCGCCGTACTGCGCAAAGGCACTGGAAAAACCGAGCATGAGAATGCCCAGGAAGTACTTTTGTTTCATGATGTGATTTTATGTGAGTATTTCAGTTTTTGCCTTTCGGAGTGACACTTCCGGAGTGAGGCTGGAGAATTGCGGTTTTGTCGGCCAAGAGAGAGAAAGAGAGAGAAAAGGCCTTAAAAAACCACCCGCAGGGGGTGGTTCTTAGTCAAAACAAAACACAATCAATTCTACCCAATCAATTATTTTTTTACAAAGATGTTGGTGTAATATTTACGCCCGTTTTCGGGATTGATGGAGACGGAGATGCCAAAATGGGTAAAATCGCCTTCGATGTTGGCCTTGTGGCCTGCGCTTCCCAACCATGCGTTGAGCGCGCCTTGCGGGGTCATATAGTTATAGGCGACATTTTCGTTGACCTTCACAGCGCCGAGGACCTCGATGATATTTTGCGAACGCTGCTGGAAGTAATCGTGATTGACCACATTGTTGACAATCATGTAGTCGTTGTGTTCTTCAGATTTGTACGAGACGTGGTTAACGGTTTCCAGGCGGTTTAGCCCGATGCTCTCGCGGTAGTCGTTGATCATCTCGGCGAGCTGGAGCTCATCGTTGTCATAAGAGTATTCCTCGATCAGGCGGGAATCGGACGGAGTTCCTTCGGTAGCGTCCGAAGAACAGGAGATCATCGTAAATGCAAGTGCCAGTGGCAGCAATGATTTGAACAGTTTTGCTTTCATAGTCATTGTAGGTTAGTTTAAAGCAGATTGTGGGGCAAACTCCTTTAGGGTGATTTGGTCTTATTAAAGTAGATTGTGGGGCAAACTTCTTTAATGTGTCAGAACGTTGTTTTGTTGAGGCAATATTAAGCGTATTCCCGTTTAAGTGCCAAAAAAAATCGATGAAATGCACAAATTTGCATTTTGATAAGCTAATTTTCTTACAAATATGCATTTCGTCGATGTTTCCGAAAGTTGTGGCTGATTTTGAATCCGTGGCGTCATTATTTTGCGACGCTTGCACGTTTGCTGCCAAAAGCCCGTAAAATCCTCACTATTGCATTTATTTAACCTGGTCGACCGGCGATCTTTTCGAATAGGACAAAAAAAAACCCGGGACAATGTCCCGGGCCTTTCTCATATATAACCTGTGTCTACTTCACTTCTTCATAATCAACATCCTGGACGTTGTCGCCCGAAGATTGCGCCTGCGGCTCGGCCTGCGCCTGCTGTTCGGCTTCCCCGCCCTGTTGCTTGTACATCTCCTCCGAAGCGTTCTTCCAGGCCGCATTGATCTTGTCGAGCGCCGGTTGGATAGTGGCGACGTCCTTGCTGTCATAAGCGGTCCGCAGTTCCGATAGCGCCTGCTCGATCGCATCCTTATTGCCCTGCGAAAGTTTGTCGCCCAATTCCTTGAGCTGGCTTTCGGTTTGGAAAATCATGCTGTCGGCCTCGTTGAGCTTGTCGGCGCGTTCCTTGGCCTGACGGTCTGATTCGGCGTTGGCCTCGGCGTCTTTCTTCATCCTTTCGATTTCTTCCTGGGTCAGTCCCGATGAAGCCTCGATTCGGATGTCGTGCGATTTGCCGGTACCCTTGTCGGTTGCCGAAACCTTGATGATACCGTTGGCGTCGATGTCAAAGGTAACCTCGATCTGCGGAACCCCGCGCGGTGCAGGCGGAATGCCGTCGAGGTGGAATCGGCCGATAGTCTTGTTGTCCGTGGCCATCGCACGCTCACCCTGCAATACGTGGATTTCAACGCTTGGCTGTGAATCCGCTGCCGTTGAGAATACCTGCGATTTCTTGGTCGGGATAGTCGTGTTGGCCTCGATTAGTTTCGTCATTACGCCTCCCATGGTCTCGATACCGAGCGACAGCGGTGTTACGTCAAGCAGGAGTACATCTTTCACATCTCCCGAGAGCACGCCACCCTGGATCGCGGCGCCGATGGCCACCACCTCATCCGGGTTAACGCCCTTGGAAGGTTTCCTGCCGAAAAATTTCTCGACTTCCTCCTGAATGCGCGGGATGCGGGTCGAACCTCCCACCAGGATCACCTCATCGATGTCAGACTTGGAGATTCCGGCATCTTTCAGGGCCTTGGCAACGGGGTCCATCGAACGCTTGACCAGCGAATCGGCCAGTTGCTCAAATTTGGACCTCGACAGTTTTTTTACAAGGTGTTTGGGTCCCGACGCGGTCGCCGTTACATAAGGCAGGTTGATTTCGGTTTCGGACGATGACGAAAGTTCAATCTTGGCCTTTTCGGCGGCTTCCTTGAGTCGTTGCAGCGACATGGGGTCCTGGCGAAGGTCGATTCCTTCATCGGACTTGAATTCGTCCGCCAGCCAGTCGATGATCACCTGGTCGAAATCGTCCCCTCCAAGATGCGTGTCTCCATTGGTAGAAAGCACCTCGAAAACACCGTCGCCCAACTCCAGAATCGAGATATCGAACGTACCTCCACCCAAATCGTAAACCGCGATCTTCTGGTCCTTGCCTTTTTTGTCAAGCCCGTAGGCCAGCGCTGCGGCCGTTGGCTCGTTGATGATCCTCATGACCTTCAATCCCGCGATCTCGCCGGCTTCCTTGGTGGCCTGGCGCTGTGCATCGTTGAAGTATGCGGGTACCGTGATGACGGCTTCGGTGACCGGTTGCCCGAGGTAATCCTCGGCGGTCTTCTTCATTTTTTGCAGGGTCATCGCCGATAGTTCCTGCGGGGTGTACATCCTTCCGTCGATGTCCACGCGCGGTGTGTTGTTGTCGCCCTTGACGATTTTATACGGAACGCGCTTGGATTCTTCGGTCACCTCATTCCAGGTGTGGCCCATAAAGCGTTTTACCGATGCGATGGTCTTGGTCGGGTTGGTGACGGCCTGGCGTTTGGCCGGATCGCCTACCTTGATTTCGCCGCCTTCGACAAAGCCGATTACCGACGGCGTAGTTCTTTTTCCTTCAGAGTTAGGGATCACGACTGCCTCGCTGCCCTCCATTACAGATACGCAGGAGTTGGTGGTTCCTAAGTCGATTCCGATGATTTTACCCATTTTCTTTATGATTTAAAAAGTTTGTTCAAAAATTTTCCGCGCATTTGTCAATCACTGTGCCACCTGAGGTTTGTCAGATTGGTACTGACAAGTTGACACTTTGGCCGCGCCGTTAATTTGATTATCTTAGCCTTTATGACACGAATCCTCTTAATACTGACATCGATTCTTGCACTCGGTTGCAAAAAAGAAACATCCGTGCCCCCTGCCGCGTCCGAAACGCCAATAGTTGCAGAGAAGCCCGCCGATACCTCATCGGTTACGGCCCCGCCATCTGAGCCTGCGTCTGCACCGGTGCCTGCACGGCAAGATCCCGCACCATCCCCCTCTCCCACCGCGCCCGTTCCGGCAACGCCTCCAACAGTTCCCGATACGCCTCAGGCAAAATCGATTCCGCGCTTCCGCAACGTTTCCGTCCGCAAAGGTTCCGACGGCCGATACCAGGTTGTCGGTGAGGCCATGGTATTTGAGGCGGCCTTTGGTTACATTGTGGAAGATGGCCACCATGAACTGGCATCGGGGTTTGGCATGGCCAGCGCCGGGGCGCCCGCTTGGGGAAAGTTCAGCCTTACATTGGATGTTCCAAAAAAGCGGCACGGCAGCACGCTCCACCTCGTACTC
>JAEWCF010000024.1 GCA_023390775.1 Bacteroidota bacterium
CCGCTCCCACGCGCCCTAAGCCGCTCGTCGTTCCTCCTCGTCTCTACGGGCGCTTTCTGCGGCCTGCGCTGCGCCGCTTCCTCGAAATCTACGGTTCTCCCAGAAAGCCGCAGAGCTGCCATTCATCCAAAATAAACATCTTGTACACCCATAATCATTGTCGAAATAAGTTCCGTCGAAATAAAATCATCCGGGCGAGACGCGGCCGCTCGTGCGGCTTGTGGGTTCCGGCGTTAAAAATCAAAGGCGGGAGCGGTCAAAAATCGGTGGTGTCTGAGCACCGGCGAAGCCGTGCGAGTTTCGGCGATTTTACCGTGGAAGTCTTTAGATTTTTAGCCGGGTTCCGCCGCCGCCAGCGCACTTTTGTTACTTTTACCTCACCGCTTGTTTATTTATCAGCGGAGTTCGGTGAACCTCCTTCGTCGGTTTGGTGCGCCAGCCAAAAGTAAACGGCCGGTAGGCATTCCGGCGCCGGCGGCGCCGCAAAACTTCCTTATGATGACAAAAACATAATTTTTGGCCCCGCGCAGCGTGAGCGATAGAGGCGATATCCTTTTGTGAGCAAGCGAACAAAAGATAAAGACGAAAGCGCGACGGCGCCCCATTTATAATTTATAATTTAAAATTTATAATTCCCCGGGGGGCGCCGCACGCCCAAAATAAATTTTACGAAAACGTTTGAAATAAGTACTTTTGCGCCAAATTTCACAACTAAACCATAAACAAAATCATGAGCAACACCACTTTGTACGAGAAGGAGCTTTCGTTTCAGGCTGACCGCCGCCGCGCGGGCGTTGAATTCATCAAGATCATAAGCGATCTTTGGTATGACAAGGCGATTGAAATGGTGCTTTTCCGCAATCAATTGATCGACCGCAACGTGAGCGACATCATCAACCTGCATGAGTACGCGGGCGAATTTGTGGGCAAGCCGATCTCGATTTTCGATTCGGTGGAGATTGCCAAGGCGATACTGTCGCTGGACCTTCCGCCCGCAAAACTTGACATCGGCAAACTGACGTACGAGTACTTTTTGGAGGACTCAAAATACAACGACGCCAAGTCTTTTGTGGTTGACAAGCTTCGGAATGCCAAGGATTTCAAGAACAACAAGCCCAAAGACGTGGTGCTTTACGGTTTTGGCCGCATCGGCCGCCTTTTGGCCCGTGAACTGATGTCCAAGACCGGACGCGGAAGCCAGCTTCGCCTTCGCGCCATCGTGACCCGCGACAAGAACGACGCCGCGAGCCTCGAGAAACGCGCCTCGCTTTTGCGTTACGACTCGATCCACGGTGACTTCCAGGGTTCGGTTGTGGCCGATCCCGAAAACAACGCGCTGCTGATCAACGGAACCACCGTTCACATGATCACGGCCAACGGACCGGAAGACATCGACTATACGCAATACGGAATCGACGAGGCCCTGGTCATCGACAACACCGGCGCCTTCACCAATTATGACGCACTGGCCCGCCACATGAAGTCAAAGGGTGTCAACAAAGTGCTTTTGACCGCGCCCGGAAAAGGAGTTCCCAACATCGTCCACGGCGTTAACCAAACCGAATACAACCCGGATGAAGTGGACATCTTCTCGGCCGCATCGTGCACCACCAACGCCATCACCCCGATTTTGAAAGCCGTCGAGGACACCTTGGGCGTCGTGAAAGGCCACCTGGAAACGATCCACGCCTACACCAATGACCAGAACCTGGTTGACAACATGCACAAGAAATACCGCCGCGGGCGCGCCGCCGCCCTCAACATGGTCATCACCGAAACCGGTGCCGGAAGCGCCGTTGCCAAGGCTTTGCCCGCGCTGGCCGGGAAACTCACCTCAAATGCAATACGGGTTCCCGTGCCAAACGGCTCGCTCGTGGTGCTGAACCTCGAGGTAGGAAAACCAACGTCGGTCGAGGAAATCAACTCGATCATGAAGAAATACGCGCTCGAAGGCGACCTCGTGGAGCAGATCAAGTATTCGCTAAACAACGAGCTCGTGTCGTCCGACATCGTGGGCACCTCGGCGCCATCGATCTACGATTCAAACGCGACTATCGTCTCGGCCGACGGCAAGAACATCGTCCTCTACGTCTGGTATGACAACGAGTACGGCTACAGCCACCAGGTGATCCGCCTGGCCAAGTACATCGCCAAAGTGCGCCGCTACACGTATTATTAATTCATAGTTCTCTCAAAAAGATCCGCTTTCATGGCGGATTTTTTTTTGGCGTGCGGCGCCGTGCACAATTATGAATTTTAAATTATAAATTATAAATGGGGGTAAAAACGGGCAGCGGCGCCGTCGCGCTGTTCGCTATATCTTTTTTGGGCTGCGCCGCAAAAAAGGATGCCGCTGCCATCGCTCACGCTGCGACGAGGTCAAAATTTAAACTGCGTTTCACTTGGATGTTTTTGCGGCGCCTGCGGCACCGAGGGCCTACGGCGTCTTCTTTTGTCTGGCAACAAAAGAAGCAAAAATGCCTTTGCGGCGGCATTTGAAATTAAAAGGAGCAAGCCCGGTGGGCTTGAGGTACGCGAACTTTAGTTCGCTCTTAGAAACTGACCTAATTGTTCTCTACTTTTTTTCTGGCAAAAAAAAGTAGCAAAAAATGCCTGGGCGGCGGCGGAACCCTGCTAAAAATCTGCGATCTCCGCGCTAAAATCCACAAACTCGCGCGCTTTCGCGGCGCTCAGACAGTGCGGATTTTTGAGCGCTTCGATTCTTGATTTTTTACGCAGGAACCCACAAGCCGCGTGAGCTGCCATTCATTCAAAATTGACATTAATCATAGCGAAATCATCTTGGTAATAAGTTCCGGTGAAAGAAATTCATTCGGGCGACATGCAGCCGCTCAGGCGGCTTCTGGGAGAACCGTAGATTTCGAGATTTGAAATTAAAAGGAGGAAGCCCGGTGGGCTTCAGGTACGCGATAGCGATTAAAACAAATCAAGGTTTGGACAGAGCCGCAAGCGCACTTTCGTTACTTTTACCTCACCGCTTGTTTATTTATTAGCGGAGTTCGGTGAACCTCCTTCGTCGGTTTGGGGCGCAGCCAAAAGTAAACAGCCGGTAGGCATTCGGCACCGAAGGTGCCATTAGTGTCGCAGCGCCGCAGGCGCTGCAACTGGCCGCCGCAGGCAAAATCTACACCTCTTCCCCCGGTTTTAAAATAAAATATACCGGAATCCCGATCAGCATGATCAAAACCCCCCATCCGCAGGTTGCGGTCTTGGTCACCAGCAAGGCAATGGAAAGAGCACTGGCGAACAGGATGTAGAGCGCCGGAAGAATGGGATAACCGAAGGCGCGGTAAGGCCTTTCGGCGTTGGGGAGCTTGTAGCGCAGGCGGAAGATCCCCGCGATAGTGAGAATATAAAAAATCAGGACGATGATCACGACGAAATCCAATAGCGCACCGTAAGTTCCGGTGAGGCAGAGCGCGGAAGCCCAAATGCATTGCGACCAAAGCGCCCATGCGGGAACACTGCATTCGTTGAGCTGTGCGGCCTGTTTGAAGAACAACCGGTCTTTGGCCATCGTGTAATAAACGCGCGCTCCGGCCATGATGAGGCCGTTGTTGCAGGCAAAGGTCGAGACCATGATCATCAGCGCAATGATGAGCGTCCCAATGTTCCCGAAAATGTACTGGGAGGCGACTACCGCCACGCGATCGGACGGAGCGGTGGCAATTTCCTGCATCGGTACCACGGCAAGGTACATGATGTTGGCCAGGACATAGATGATACTCACCGTAAGCGTGCCGAGGAATAGGCTCATGCCCACATTGCGCTGTGGATTCTTGATCTCACCGGCAATGAAGGTGACGCCGTTCCACGCATCGGAAGAAAACAATGAGCCCACCATCGCCGCCGAAATTCCGGTGATGAGCGCCGTCCCGCTAATCGGAAGCCAGTCTCCCGCCGCCGTCATCGATTTGGCATCCCAGGCATTGGCCCAGTTGGCGTCCCATGTTCCGGAATCGAAAGCGAGCAGCAGCCCGAAAAGGATCAATCCCGCAAGGGACAGGATCTTGACAATGGTCATCACCGTTTGCAAAATCTTGCTGTTTTTGACGCCGCGGCTATTGAGATAGGTAAGGAAAACAATCGTGATTATGGATACGATCTGCGCGGCCGACAGCGTGAAACCGCCCACCTCCAAAAGAATGTTCTTTTCGCTGAAAGGCTCAAAAATATAGGCCGCAAACTTGGAAAACGCCACGCCGACCGCAGCAATGGTTCCGGTTTGGATGACGGCGAAGAAACTCCATCCGTAGAGGAACGCGATCAATTTGTTGTAGGCTTCCTTCAAATAGACATACTGCCCGCCGGCCCTGGGAAACATCGCGCTGAGCTCGCCGTAGCTGACGGCCGCGATTACGGTCACCAATCCGGTTATCGCCCAGATCGCGATCAGCCATCCGGCCGAACCTACCTGCCTGACGATATCGGAGCTGACGATGAAAATCCCCGAACCGATCATCGACCCCACGACCAGCATCGTGCCGTCCAATAATCCTAATTCCCGCTTGAAATCCTCGGAATCGTGCTGCATAAAATTTGTTTTGGTTGCTAAAGATATAAAAATCGGTTTGCGGAATCAGGCCACCCCAAAAATTCGCTACCTTAAATCCATGAAAATCGCACTGGTTACCGATATCCATTTTGACGAACATCAAGTCTCGGGCTACGGCGTCTCGCAAAACAGTAACTGGGAGCGCATCCTCCAATCGGTCAAGCGAGACAATCCTGACCTTGTAATTTTTGGCGGCGACATCGGCGCGGCATCTTCGCACGGTTATTTTGCCAACACACTCTCGGCCTTCGACGTCAGGTTGGTTTTGGGAAATCACGACCGTTACGGCGATGCCGTGGACAATCTACCGCAATTCAGGCGAGGCCGCGACAGCCAGTCCTTTACCGAAAATATCGGCAACAAAAAGTGCCTGTTCCTGGACTCCTCGGCCGGCAGCCTCGATTCGCGGCAGATCGGACTTCTTGGAAAGACCTTATCTGACAGGGAAGAACTTGTCCTTTTTATACATCATCCCATTCTCCCTGTCGCCGGTTATGTCGATGCACATTATCCGCTGCAGGGTCGAGATAGGATTGCCCAAATAATCCATGAATCCAATTGTGATGTCACGATCTTTTGCGGCCATTACCACTTTGCCGATGTGCGACGATCGGGAAAAATCACGCAATACATCACGCCCGCAGCCAGTTATCAGATTGCGAAAGGTGCTGATAAGTTGATTCCGGACCCGACGCATTTCGGGTACAGGATCATCGAATTTGGCGACAAGATCCAAACGCACTGCGTGCTTTTTGACCAATAAAAAATCCGCCGAAGCGGATTTCATTTTACACTATTATTTCGACTAGGCAGCTCCGGCCGCAGCGATCAGGTTTAGCGCCGAGCCCGCCCTGAACCAGCCGATCTGGCCTTCGTTGTAGGTGTGGTTCACGGTGATCACATCGCGCGTCCCATCAATGTGGACGATTTCAAGTGTCAGCGGCTTACCCGGGGCAAACTCCTTCAGGTCAACAAAATTGAACTGGTCATCTTCGCGGATCAAATCGTAATCGGTCTCATTGGCAAAGGTCAGCGCGAGCATCCCCTGCTTTTTAAGGTTCGTCTCGTGGATACGGGCAAAAGATTTCACCAGTACCGCCTTCACGCCCAGGAACCTCGGCTCCATCGCGGCGTGTTCACGGGATGAACCTTCGCCGTAGTTGTGGTCGCCCACGACGATGGACGGAATGCCCGCAGCCTTGTAGGCGCGTTGCACCGCCGGCACCGAATCGTATTTGCCCGTAAGCTGGTTCTTGACCGAATTCGCCTTCATATTGAATGCGTTGATCGCACCGATCAGCATATTGTTCGAGATATTGTCCAGGTGCCCGCGGAACCGGAGCCACGGCCCCGCCATTGAAATGTGGTCGGTGGTACACTTTCCGAAGGCCTTGATCAGCAGTTTGGCTCCCGTAATGTTCTGTCCGTCCCAGGGTTCGAAAGGCGCGAGCAATTGCAGGCGTTCCGATTTGGGGTCCACGACAACCTGTACACCCGAACCGTCAGCCGACGGCGCCTGGTAACCCGGGTCTTCGGCGTCGAAACCGTTCGGTGGAAGCTCGTATCCCGTTGGTTCGTCGAGTTTCACTTCCATTCCGTCCTCGTTGATCAGCGTATCGGTGATCGGGTTGAACGAAAGGTCTCCCGCAATGGCGAGCGCCGTTACGAGTTCGGGCGAACCGACAAAGGCCAGCGTGTTGGGGTGTCCGTCGGCACGCTTTGAAAAGTTCCTGTTGAACGAATGCACGATGGTGTTGCGTTCCTCCTTCTCGGCGCCCTCGCGGTCCCACATCCCGATGCAGGGCCCGCAGGCATTGGCGAAAACCGTTGCCCCGATCTTGTCAAAAGTATCGATGTACCCGTCGCGTTCGATGGTGTAGCGCACCACTTCGGAACCCGGCGTGATCGTAAAATTCGCCTTGGTTTTCAGGTTTTTATCAGCGACCTGCTTGGCAAGCGAGGCGGCCCGTGAAATATCTTCATACGAGGAATTCGTACACGAACCGATAAGCCCGTACTCGATCTTGAGCGGCCAGTTGTTCTTGATGGCTTCTTCCCTCATCTTGGAAATCGGCGTTGCCAAATCCGGAGTGAACGGACCGTTCAGGTGCGGTTCGAGTTCCGAAAGGTTGATCTCGATCACCTGGTCAAAGTATTGCTCCGGGTTTTCGTAAACCTCGGCATCGGCGGTAAGGTATGGCGCGATCGCATCGGCGGCATCGGCAACATCGGCACGGCCGGTCGAGCGCAAATAACGCGACATCGATTCGTCGTAACCAAAGGTCGAGGTGGTGGCGCCAACCTCGGCACCCATGTTACAGATTGTGCCTTTCCCAGTACACGACATCGCCTTGGCGCCCTCGCCGAAATATTCGATCACTGCACCGGTCCCGCCCTTGACGGTCAGGATACCCGCGACTTTTAGGATAACGTCTTTCGGAGCCGTCCAGCCGGATAGTTTTCCCGTAAGTTTGACACCGATCAGTTTTGGGAATTTGAGCTCCCACGCCATTCCGGACATCACGTCCACGGCATCGGCACCGCCAACCCCGATCGCGATCATCCCGAGCCCGCCGGCGTTCACTGTGTGCGAATCGGTACCGATCATCATTCCGCCGGGGAAGGCATAGTTTTCAAGAACTACCTGGTGGATGATACCGGCGCCCGGTTTCCAGAAGCCGATTCCGTATTTGTCGGATACCGAGGAAAGGAATTCAAAGACTTCGTTGGATTGCGATTTGGCACGCGCAAGATCGGTCTTGGCATCGACCTTGGCCTGGATCAGGTGGTCACAATGTACCGTGGTGGGCACGGCGACCTTCGATTTTCCGGCGTGCATGAACTGCAGGAGCGCCATTTGCGCGGTTGCATCCTGGCACGCTACGCGGTCCGGGGCAAAGTCAACATAATCGGTTCCGCGTGTAAACACCTTCGACGGATTTCCGTCCCAAAGGTGCGCGTACAATATTTTTTCGCTGAGCGTGAGCGGGCGCCCGACAAGGCTACGGGCAGCATCCACACGCTGCGGAAGATTTTGGTAAACCTTCCGGATCATTTCTATATCAAAAGCCATATTGGATTGTTTTGTGCAAATTTACGATTATTTACCGATTTAACTTAAACCGCCACCTCGGTTAAAGTAAATTTGACGGAATTACAATAACAAAAAAATAAAATGAATAAATAGCAGAAATTTTTGAGAATAATTAAAAATCGATATTTTATTGGGAAAATTTAACCCGGTCATTTGAACGCGGCCCTTGCAATTCGGGTCATTGCGGCAACCGATCGCGCAAATCCATCACCGGCCTTTCAAAAAATCGGAACAACAGCGCCGACAGAATAAACGTGATGGCCAGATACCCGAGGGTGAATAGTATGCGGCCGGGGGCGGAAAGACCTTCGGTGGAAATGAAATGCTTTAGGAGTTGCAGGATTACCGAATAGTGCAGCAGGTAAACCGAATACGACACAAGGCTGACAAAAGTTACGGGGTACACAATGGCCACCGATGCCTGCCGCCATCCCGAGAGCAACGGTAAAAAACAAGAGAAGGCAAACGAGGTCAGGGGAAGATAAAGCACATTCCAGAAAAACGGGTACCGGTCAATAAACAGCCCCAGCGCTCCCTCCCCAACGGTAATCATCCCCAGCATCGCCGATCCGAGAATAAATCCCGGCCATCTCATCATCTTCCATATCCGCGCATACCTGAAATGAATCCACGCCGCGACCACTCCGTACAGGATTGCGTCCAACCTGAAGATTACTACGGACTTCATCGCCAGGTTCCAATAGGCCAGCGAGGTTGCCCCGTTGTTGACGTGGTACAGGGCTTTGGCACAAAAACAGGCCACGGCCAAAAGCATGACCACCGTTATGAAAACCCTCGATTTCTGCACCCTCGTGAGCATGATACCGGCTGGCAGAAGGGCAAGCGGCAATATCAGATAGGCGAATTCTTCCACCGAGAGGCTCCATGACTCAGGAAAAAAAGGTAAAAGCGGATGCGCGAAATTCTGCAGGAAGAAAAAGTATTTCCACAGGTCCCGGATCGCATAGCCAAGCCCGCCCGCGATTGCGATATTGATTATCAGGACCAGGTAATAATTCGGAAGGGTGCGGAACCAGCGCCGGCGCAAAAAGATGCCCACCTCGCGCAACCTGAAGTCGCCTTTGAGGAACATTTTGAGCAGGATCCCGCCGATCAGGTAACCGCTCAGGACAAAGAAAACCTCGACGCCCAAATATCCCGCCAGCGCCATCAGTTGGGACCCGATTCCGTTTCCATCCGGGTAGATCCAGGCGCAATGCCCAAAAAGCACGAGCATGATGGCAACGGCCCGCATGAGGTCCAGCCCGAAAACCCTGTTTTGACGGCCAACATACGACGCGAGCATAGGCTTTGATTTAAAGGGGCTTATGTTGTAACTTGCCCCCATGCCAATTTCAAAGATATTAAAAATTGCTTCGGTCGTGATCTTGACGGCCGCCTTTGGACTCGCGATAGCGTACTCGCAACTCGCCCGCCGGCACAAGGCCATCCTCAAAACCGAATTTTTGCACCGGACCGGGATTTTGGAGCGGGATTGGAAGTCGGGTGAAAACCAGGGCAGCTATTCGATGTGGTCGCCCGTGTTCTGGATCGACGGCATTTACACCTCGATGGAAGGGCCAAAGTCATCCAATTACGTCAGGCTGTCGGAAAAGCCGGGTGTTGTTTTCCTCACCTCGTTCTCGGTCAGGGCGATCGATGCCGATAACGGAAGACCCGTGAGCAACGACTTCATCTGCCACACCAACGTGGATTTCAACGATGCCCGGTACTTCGGTTATTTTGGCCTCGAGGACCGGATCGGGAAACAATACCCAAGATTGACATCGCTCTCCCACGGACAGGAAAATTTTGCATTCCCTTATGGATATGGAGTTCCGATGCCGGCAAACGACTGGCTTTTCGTGACCACCCAGACCCTCAACCACAATTTCCCGACTATCGACAGGAAGGTGCGGCACCGCGTGGACCTCAGGTACACCGGGAACAAACTGCGGCCGCTAATGAGCCGGACGGCCTTCATCCGGCTGCCGTATGACAAGCGCAACCCCTTCAAGGAACCGACCGACCCCGCCGCCAACCAATGCATTCCGGTGGAAACCAAAAATCACAGCTATGACGACGGCAAGGGCAACATGCTTTCAGGCCACTGGGTGATTCCGCCGGGGCGAAAAACCTATCGAAGCGATGTTGACGACCAATTGCAGATAAAGGACAGCCTTCGCCTCCATGCCGCCGCCATCCATGTACACCCTTTCGCCGAATGGATCGAACTGCGCAGCAAGACGACCGGGAAAACCGTTTTTAAAAGCGAGATCCGGAACCACAAGGGCAAGACGGGACTGGAACGGGTCGCGGCATTTTCATCGGAAGACGGTATATGGCTATTCGCCGGCCAATCCTATGAAATTGTCATGGGAACTTTCAACACGACCCAATTGGACCAGGACATGATGGGAAGCATGTTTTTGTTTTTTTACGACGCCGAACTCGATGCCAAATTGCGGCAGACGGCCTCCCGTTAGGATTGCGCTTCCAAATTTTCCTGCAGCAAAAGGGCGGCCGCAAGATTGGCAAGCAGGAACTTTTCTTCCGGGTCCGGGGTGTTGAAGAAAACCTGGCCCTGGTCAATGAGCGAAACCCCGGCGACGGTATTCCCGCGTGCATCCTTGATCTCATACCCAACCGAACCCATCAGGATGCTTTTGGGGCCGCCTTTCGAGGCAACCTTGGTGACGGGTATCAAGGTATAGTAGCGCTCTTCGTCAAGCGCAAAAACACCTCGGTAGGATTTGGCCTGCGTCTGTGAGGCCTGATTGTCCAGCATCAGGTGCCAGGGTTTTTCCCGGTTGCCGAGGTATACCTGCAGGTAATAGACATTCTCCGAACTTCCCGCGCCAAACATCCGGTTCAGCACATTGATGCCGGAATTTGGATTCCCGGACGCCAGGATTTCCTCGCTGCTGAAAACCGATGTCGCATAAACATCGGCCTTGCTGCCTTGGGGAGACTTCATGGTAAAGTGCAGGTTCTGGAGCTTTCCGGTGGATTCGAGCGAGAGTGTCTTATCATACAACATCCAGAAAAGCACATTCGTACGCAAGGGCATCGAGGCTTTGTCGGTGCGGGTCCAGGAGCGCTGAACCCTGGATGTGGCGTACGGCCCGAAACTAAGTTTTTGGTTGATCAAAATTCCCATGCGCCCCTTGACAGCAAGGGATTCGTTCATGGAGCCCCCGGAAAAGGCCGGTTGCATGGGCGTGCAGGAAATGATTACAAGGGCGAGGAAGGCGGCGAAAACTTTCATGATTGATGATTTTTGCCTCAGACGCGAGCCCCTTGAAAAAGTTACAGCAGCCGGTCGATGATGTTTTCCTCGGTGATGCCCTCGGCGTCGGCCTTGTAATTCTTGATGATGCGGTGGCGCAAAATACCGGTCGCGACTGCTTTCACGTCCTCGATGTCCGGGGAAAACTTGCCGTTGAACGCGGCGTGCGCCTTGGCAGCGAGCACCAGGTTTTGCGAGGCGCGCGGCCCTGCACCCCAATCCAGGTAATTCTTGACGAATTCATTGGAAAGCGGATTGTCAGGCCGTGTCTTGCTCACCAGCGTGACGGCGTACTCCACGACATTGTCGGCGACGGGGATGCGTCGCAAAAGGTGTTGATAGGAGATGATTTCCTCGGCCGAGAAAAGCGGGTTGATCTTCACGGTGTCGTCGGAGGTGGTGTTTTTGACCACGCTGACCTCCTCTGCAAACGAGGGATATTCCAGTTTGATGGCAAACATGAAACGGTCAAGTTGGGCCTCCGGAAGCGGATAGGTTCCCTCCTGCTCGATGGGGTTTTGGGTGGCGAGCACGAAATACGGAAGCGCGAGCTTGTAGTTCCGGCCCGCGATGGTGACGGCGCGTTCCTGCATGGCCTCGAGAAGCGCGGCCTGCGTCTTGGGCGGTGTACGGTTGATCTCGTCGGCGAGGATGATGTTGGCGAACAGCGGCCCCTTGATGAACTTGAACTGGCGGTTCTCATCGAGGATCTCGCTTCCCAAAATGTCCGACGGCATCAAATCCGGCGTGAACTGGATGCGCTTGAAATCGAGCCCAAGCGCCTGGGCGATGGTATTGACCATAAGCGTCTTGGCGAGCCCGGGAACGCCCACGAGCAAAGCGTGGCCGCCGGAAAAAATGCTGACCAGGATTTGGTCGATGACGGCCTCTTGGCCGACGATGACCTTTGCGATTTCGGTTTTGAGTTGGGCCCTTTTCTGGACCAGTTCCTTGATTGCCGCTACGTCCGACATAGTTGATGGTTTAGTGGTTCGGGACGGTGAAGTCCATTAATAGCCCTGATTGCAGCGGCATCCTTCCCGCAGGGAAGATACAGCGGAAAGCAGGACGAAAGCCGATGCGATGCGCCGTTGCCGTGCTCCCAAACTTATTTCTTTAGCCAGTTGTTGGTGAATTCGCAGTCGCGGTATTCGGCGTTGACCTTGACATAGGTTTCCTTGATCTTTTCTGCAGACCACTCGCCTATCCGCCTGATCTGCTTGTCCTTGAGCGCCAGGTTCTTGATCTTGATGTAATCGCGCGAATAGTCGGCGGTGTGCTCGTCATAACGGTTGGTGACCATCATGAGCTTGTAGCTCTTCTTGCCCGACGGATCGGTTTCGACAAGCGGCATCGAGACCTCGTTTTCCTTCAATCCCGAAACCTGGCTGTAAAGCGAGGGGTCCATCTTGGTGAGCTCGAAGCGCGTGTCCTGCGTCTTGGGGTTGATGAGCGCGCCTCCGTTGGCCTTGGTTTCCTTCTCGTCCGATTCGGAGCGGGCGGCGTCGGCGAAGCTGATCTCCTTGGAGACGATGCGCTGGCGGATGCGTTCGGCACGTTCCTTGGCCTCGAGCAGGGCGCTTTCGGAAATTTTCGGTGTCAGCAAGATGTGCCGAAGCTCGATTTCCTGGCCCCGGATCTTTTCCACGAGGATGATGTGGTAGCCGTATTCGGTCTCGAAGGGCTCCGAAATCTCGCCTTCGCCAAGGCTGAACGCCACGTCCTTGAATTCCTTCACGAAAGGCGTCTTGCGGTTCATCTTGTAATAGCCACCGTTGGAACGCGACCCCGGATCCTGGGTGTAGAGCACGGCCTTGGAAAAGAAGCTGGCACCTTCCAAAACCTCGCGCTTGAATTGTTTGAGCTGGTCTATGACGCGCTGTTTTTCCTCATCGGTGACTTTGGGCTTGATGACGATTTGCGCCACTTCCATCTCTGCGCCGAAAACCGGCAATTCCTCTTTTGGTATTTTTTTGAAGAAGGTGCGGACTTCCTCGGGCGTGATCTCGACTTCCTCGACAATCTTGCGCTGCATCTCGTCGGTGAGGCTGTTGAGCTTGATGATGTCGTAGAGGTCGTTGCGGAAATCTTCCTCGGTGTCCTTCTTGAAATATTTGACGACCTTGTCCATCGAACCGAGTTGCTCCACCATATAGCTGAGCTGGCGGTCCATCTTGTCCTTGATCTCGGCATCGGTCACGATGATCGAATCCTGGATGGCCTGGTGCGCGTAGAGGCGGTCCTCCATGAGTTTACCCAGCATCTGGCAGCGGGTGATATCGTCCACCGAATTGCCCTGCGAGGCCACTTCGAGATAGGCCTTGTCCACATCCGAATCCAGAATGATGTAATCCCCCACCGTCGCCACGACGCCATCCACTTTTTTGCGCTGCACCTGCGGCTGCGCATCGGCAGCACTGGCCACGACCGGGTCCTGAGCCTGCGCGAGGCCGGCCGTCAAAACGGCCACGAAGGTGATCGCGTTATTTAAAAACCTCATACTTCTTCTCCTTGATTGCATCATCTGTAATGTCTTTTTCAAATTTCTTTATCAGCTCCAGCTTCCGCCGGTTGAGGATGACCTCCCGTAGCGTCGGCTTGAGGTATTCATACGGGCCAACCTGGTTGGGTTCCAGCACCGACACGATTTTTACCAAATATACGCCGGTCGAATCCGGGTGCTCTATCGATTTGCCCGCCCTCATGTACTGCCCGCGGTTCTCGGGGTTGATGAAGGGCAGCCGGGGATAGATCTGTCCCATCTCGACCCAAACCGAATCGTTGAGCGACGCTTCGGCAAAACCCAGTTTTTCAGCCTCCCAAAAATTCGCGTCGGTTTTCCTGAAATTGAAAAACCGGCTCCTGATCGCGCCGAACTTGGGGTTGTCCTTCCTCAACTTGATGAACCGCAACTTTACGAGCATGGCCGAGGTCCTGAAATTTTCCTTCCCCGAATCGTAGAACGCGCGCAGCTCCGTTTCGCTGACGGCGGTGTCCACCCGTTGCCTGACCATTTCATCAAGGTACGCACCCGTGAGAAGATCTTCCCGGTACCGGTTGACCAGTTTGTCAAATTCGGCCTTTCGCGCATCGCTCAGGTTGACATCGGCGGCATCGAGCAACAACTTCTGAGCTGCCCATTTGTCGATGTAATGTCGGACCATGGCCACGCTGTCGGCCTTCGGTGTCCCGGCGGGAACCAGATCGGCGATGTCCTCGCGATAGAGCCACGAATCGTTCACCCTCGCGATTCCGCCGTTTTTGCGGTCGTCTTTCCCACAGGCAAAAAGCAGGGCGAGACCGGCAATCGCAAAAGCCTTCATTTATTTCAATTGCGCCTTGACGCGTTCAAATACATCGCGGTTCACTTCGACCTTGAACTCATTCCGGAGTTCCCTGACCCAGTTGTCCTCCAGAAATTGCTGGTAATCATTGATCACTTTACCCCGGCTTTCCTCAAGGGTCTTCGGGCCAGCGGGCAGAACCTTGTTCACCCGGGTAACGAAATAATAATCGCCTTCCTTGACGATGTCGGACACGCCCGTTTGAAATTTCACGTTCTTGGGGAGCGATTCGGAACCCTTCTCAAATACGCCGGCGGTCGCCATGACGTTCACCACGCCCTTGACGTTTAGTTTCTCCTTGATGTTTTCGGGCGATTTGCCCTGCTTGAGCATCTTCTGGGCGCTCTTGATCACATCCTGTTTGGTGGATGAGGCCACAACCGCATCCAGCCTGTCGGTCCATCGGTAATTCGCCGCATTCTTTTCATAAAAAGCCTTGAGGCCGAGCGTATCGGTCTTTGATTTCTGCCAGATTTCCTTCTCCATCAGGTCGAACAAAAGCAATCCGTCGCGGTATTCGTCCATGACGTTGGCGAATTCAGGGAATTCGGCTTCAAGATTGTCGTTGTAATAGGTGTTGAGTTGCTGATCGAGGAACTTCTCGTAGAGATGGTCGACCAATTTTGAAATCGGTTTGATCGTAAGGCCGGCCTTTTGCTGCGACATCACGTAGTTGAGGAAATCCGATCCGGCGACCGCCTTGCCGCTGATATCCACCAACCGTCCAGAATAGGGCTTCATGTCGGCGGGAAGCAACCAGCTGCCTTCGTAAAATTTATCGGTGACCGCTTTCTTTATCGAGGCGTACATTTTCTCGTCGCGGCGTATCTTGTACTTCTTGCGGAGTTTCTCGTTCATCGAGGCCACGATTAGGCGGGAACGGTCGTCCTTGCCAACCTTGGCCTCAAGTTCGGACTGCATTTCCTGAAGCGAACGGACCGGATGTTTATTGACAAGTTTGACGATGTGCCACCCAAACTGCGATTGGAAAGGCTCGGTATAATCGCCTTCCTTTGTAAGCGAGAAGGCCGCGTTCTCGAACTCTTCCGATGACAATTGCCCCGACCCGAAACGGTTGAGCAGCCCGCCCTTTGGCGCCGACGACTTGTCCTCGCTGAACTGTTTAGCAAGCGCCGCGAAGTCTTCGCCCTGCTTCAGTTTTTTGTAGATATCGTCAATGGTGGATTTGGCCTTTGCCTTTGCGGCATCGTCGCCGGTGGCCGGATTGAGCACCATGATGTGGGCAACGGTGACCTCGCCCCTGTTTTCCCGGATGTCGTTCACCTTGATAAGGTGGTAGCCGAAACGCGTACGGACAGGTTTTGATATCTGCCCTTTAGGAGTTTTGTAGGCCGCGTTTTCAAACGCATACACCATTCGGAAGGCGGTAAAATAACCCAGATCGCCACGGTTGTCCTTGGCCGACGGATCCTGCGAATGCATGGCCGCCAGGTCCCCGAAATTTTCGCCGGCGAGGGCTTTCTCCCTGATCTCCATCGCTTTTTTGTAGGCTTTGAGCGTATCCTCCGGAGCGGCATTTTCGTCCACCATGAAGAGGATGTGCGAGGCATTGATCTCCTTTTGCAGGCGGTTGTACCCCTCCTGGACGAGTTCGCGGGTCACCTTGGAATCGGTGACGTAATTTTTTGAGAGCTGGTTGCGATAGGTCCGCAATTCGTTTTGGTACTGCGGGCCATTTTGAAGCCCAAGCTTATTGGCCTTGGTAATCTTGAGTTTATAGCCGATGTAGAGGTCCAGGTATTGGTCAAGGTCCTTTTGCGATTCGTCCTTGACGAGCTCGAGGTTCTTGCGGTAAACGCGGGCGAATTCATCGGTGTAGAAGGGCTTTCCGTCAATGGTGAAAAGGACTTCCTTGGGGATGGACTGCGCCTGCGAGAGAAGGTTGAACGTCAGGAAAAGCCCCAGGAACAACGGTTTCAATTTCATCATAAATTGCTGTTTGTTAAGCAGATAAACTGACCGGGGCACCTCCGCCCCGATTAAACTGAGCAAAAATAGCAATTCGGCATCATTATGCAACCCCGCCCTATCCTATTAACAAAATATTATTAAGATAATTTTCTTGCCGCAAAGTCAGGATTGACAGGGGTTTGCACGCACATTCGGACCGCCTTGGGCCAAATTCGGGGCGGGCCCCGGCAATTGTCCAATTAATGCTATTTTTGCACTCCATTTTACAGCAGATGAATTTTTTAGACGAAATCAAGCGCCGGAGGACCTTCGGCATCATATCGCACCCCGATGCGGGAAAGACGACCCTGACCGAGAAACTCCTTCTTTTTGGAGGCGCGATCCAGGAGGCGGGCGCCGTCAAGAGCAACAAGATCAAAAAGGGCGCGACCAGCGACTTCATGGAGATCGAGCGCCAACGCGGGATCTCGGTGTCGACTTCGGTTCTTGCCTTCAATTATAAAGACCGCAAAATCAACATTCTCGACACGCCCGGCCACAAGGATTTTGCCGAGGACACCTTCAGGACGCTCACGGCCGTCGATAGCGTGATCGTGGTGATCGACGTGGCAAAAGGCGTCGAGGAACAGACCGAGAAACTCGTTTCGGTGTGCCGCATGCGCAACATCCCGATGATCGTCTTCATCAACAAACTTGACCGCGAAGGCAAGGACGCCTTTGACCTGATGGATGAAGTCGAGCAGAAACTCGGGCTCAAAGTGACCCCGCTCTCATTTCCCATCGGCATGGGCTATGATTTCCAGGGAATCTACAATCTCTGGGAGAAGAACATCAACCTTTTTAGCGGGGACAGCCGCAAGAACATTGAGGAGACCATCGCCTTCTCGGACCTTCAGAACCCCGAACTCGAGAAAATCATCGGGCCAAAACCCGCCGAAAAGCTTCGGGAAGAACTCGAACTCATCGACGAAGTCTACCCGCCGTTTGACCATTCGGCTTATCTCGAAGGCCACCTGCAACCGGTATTTTTCGGATCGGCACTCAACAACTTCGGGGTGCGCGAATTGCTGGATTGCTTCATCGAGATCGCCCCCCCGCCGCGTCCCAAGGAATCGGAGACGCGCGTGATTGAACCCGACGAAAAGAAAATGACCGGATTCGTATTCAAGATCCACGCGAACATGGACCCCAAACACCGCGACAGGCTGGCGTTCGTGAAAATCGTTTCGGGGACATTCGAGCGGAACAAGCCCTACCTGCACGTGCGGCAAAACAAACAGCTGAAATTTTCGAGCCCCAATGCGTTCTTTGCTGAAAAAAAGGAGATCGTGGAAATTTCATACCCGGGCGATATTGTCGGGCTGCACGATACGGGCAATTTCAAGATCGGCGACACGCTCACCGAGGGCGAGCACATCGTATTCAAGGGAATCCCGAGTTTTTCGCCGGAACATTTCCGCTACATCAACAACGCCGATCCCATGAAGGCCAAGCAATTGGAGAAAGGCATCGACCAGTTGATGGATGAGGGTGTGGCACAGCTTTTTACACTTGAGATGAACAACCGCAAGGTTATCGGGACCGTCGGCGCGCTCCAGTACGAGGTAATCCAATACCGCCTCGAACACGAATACGGGGCCAAGTGTACCTATGAAAATTTTCCGGTGCACAAGGCGTGCTGGGTCAAGCCCGACGACCCCAAGAATGAGGAGTTCAAAGAATTCAGGCGCATCAAGCAAAAATTCTTGGCCCGCGACAAATACGATCAATTGGTCTTCCTCGCCGATTCGGATTTCACGATCCAGATGACGCAGTCCAAATACCCTTCGGTCAAGTTGTATTTTACGTCCGAATTCGATTAATTTTAATTTAAATTAACTAAAATTCCAAGGGCTAACTTTTTGTTTTGGAATATCATTGCTATCTTTACAGCCGAGAAAATCCGCAAAATGAAAAAGACTTTTTTGCACTATTACGTGATCGCCACGGTGCTTTTTTCAGATTATATGTTGTTTGCACAGCCCAATGACGAGACCGATCCGGGCGACGATCCGCTGGAAGGGGACGACACCCCGGCTGCGCCCATAAACGGAAAACTTCTTTTCCTCGCTCTTGCAGGAATTCTTTTCGCATATTACGCGTTCAGGCGGAACAGGCAGTCGGCCTGATCGCGCTGTCATATTTTTGTGAAGCCTCCCCCGCGGAGGCTTTTTTGTGTTTAAGGCAAATTAAAAATCCCTAATTAATTTGAATTGATGAAGTTCGACGTGCTCAAGGAAGCCAGGAAGGTGTGGAAGGAAATTTCAATGGAAGGCGTTGTGGAAGGCAGTGACCTTGACACCGAAATGCCGCGCCACCTCCTTGAATTTTTCCACATCGGCAAGTATTACATCTATCTTTTCGATGTGATGAATGCCCGATTCAGTTACATCAGCCCTGAGATCGCGAACGTGACCGGTTACCATCCCAGTGAATACGACCTCGCGTTCCATTTCTCAAAAGTTCATCCGGACGATCTTCCCATCATCCTGGATTTCGAAAATGCCGCCGTCAATTTTTTCAAGGACATTCCCAATGAAAAGATTACCAAGTACAAGTTCAGTTACGATTTCAGGATCCGCCACGCCGACGGCCATTACGTTCGCCTTCATCAGCAGGTCTCGACGCACCGTTTCAATCCCGCCGAAAAAATCCTGATTACCTTTTGCGTCCATACCGACATCACCAACCTCAAAAAAGACAACGATCCTGCCCTTTCGTTCATTGGATTGGACGGCGAACCCTCCTACATCAATGTCGATGTAACCAAAAAGTACAGCGCCGCAAAGCAGATGATCACCCGCCGCGAACGCGAGATCCTCAAATTATTGCTCGCCGGGCATCAATCCGCCGAGATTGCGCAAATGCTGCACATCAGCAAGTTCACCGTGGACACGCACCGAAAACACCTTCTGGCCAAGACCAACTGCAAGTCCAGCATGGAAATGGCGGCGAAGATCATTCGGGAAGGTTGGGTTTAAAGGGAAGACATTAGAAATTATAAATTATAAATTTTGACCCGGGGCGATAGCCGAACTGAGCGACCGAAGGGAGATAATTTTGAATCTGGGCGGCCAGATCTCATCCGGATGTTTACCGTTCAACTCAACTTTGGACGCATAAGAATTCTAATTCGCACTATGATTCTTTTGGATGAATGGCAGCTCCCGCGGCTTGTGGGTTCCTGCGTCAAAAATCAAAGGCTGCAGCGGTCAGAAATCCGCGTGTCTGAGCACCGGCGCCAGCCGTGCGAGTTTCGCGAGATTTCACCGCGGTAGCCTTTAGATTTTTAGCAGGGTTCCGCCGCCGCAAAGGCATTTTTGTTTCTTTTGTTGCCAGACAAAAGAAAACCGCCGGTAGGCATCCAGCACCGCCAGGTGCGAAAAAAACAGGGCCGAAGGCACTGTAAAAAAAAGCCCTCCGCAAGGAGGGCTTTTAATATTCAAGAAAGAAGCTTGTTACCTCTTCACAACGCGAAGCGTTGAAACATTCTCTCCCTGGGAAACAACCACGTTGTAAACCCCGGCAGGATAACGATCCCCAATCTTCACATTCTCAAGAGCC
>JAEWCF010000040.1 GCA_023390775.1 Bacteroidota bacterium
ACGCTCCACCTCGTACTCTTCGAATCCAGCCCAAAAGACGGTTCCCGTCAGCATGAATTCGCGGTCAGGTTGCCTTAACTATCATAAACAGATTCATCCGCAGGTGCCGTTGCAGGCCAACTTATGCTGACAGGGCTAATATCGCGGCGAGATTTCTGCCGAGGGCGTAGGCGGCTGCTTCCACATTCTTCTTCCCGCTGCACCCAAACGATGAATGGACGGACATCGCTTTTGATGCGTTATATTTGCAAAAACTTTCGCAATGCAAGAAGCGATCTCGGTATTTGACATGCTCAAGATTGGTGTGGGGCCTTCCAGTTCACACACCCTCGGCCCCTGGCGGGCGGCGCAGCGCTTTCTCTCCGAACTCCGTCAGGAAGGCATCCTGGGCCAGTGCGTGCGGATCAGGACAGACTTGTACGGTTCGCTTTCGCTGACGGGAAAGGGCCATGCGACCGATCTAGCGGTCATGCTCGGGCTCAGCGGCCAGGACCCTGAATTTATTCCCGTCGCGGGCATTTCGGGCATCATCGACTCGATCCACCTCAACGGTGAAATCCGCCCCGAACCCGGTTTGGCAATCCCGTTCACCTTCCTGACCGATATCGTCTTCAACAAAAATTTCCTCCCTTTCCATGCAAACGGGATGACATTTACGGCATTCCTGCGGGAAGGGCGCCAATATGAATCGACGTTCTATTCCATCGGGGGCGGCTTTGTGGTCAAGGAAGAAAGGCCCAATGCCAAGAAAAAGGAGGCCATCAAAAACACGTTTCCCTATCCAATCGACAAGGCTTCGCAACTCCTGGAATATGCGCGGTCACAGGGCCGCAGCATTTGGGAGATCGTCATGGACAACGAGCGTTCCATGCGCTCCGATGAGCAGATCAAAAGTGAACTGATGCGCGTTTGGGCCACCATGCTCGAGTGCATTTACATCGGTTGCCATTCCGAAGGCGTTTTGCCCGGTGGCCTCAACGTTCGCCGCAGGGCTTTTGACATGCACAAGAACCTGATCGGCGACATCCCCTATTCCAATGAAAGGGAATGGCTGGAGTCCATTCGCGGCACCGAAGTCAAATTTCGCCAGATATTGAAATGGGTCAGCTGCTTCGCCCTGGCGGTGAACGAGGTCAATGCCGCGTTGGGACGTGTCGTGACCGCGCCCACAAACGGAAGTGCCGGCGTAATCCCGGCCGTCCTGATGTATTACCTGGTCATCGAAAATCACGAGGCCGGCGAGGAAGAAATCTGCCGGTTCCTGCTTGTGGCAGGCGAAATCGGGAGCATTTTCAAGAAGGGTGCGACCATTTCCGCCGCGATGGGAGGTTGCCAGGCCGAAATCGGTGTTTCGAGTGCGATGGCGGCGGCCGGGCTCTGCCAGGTCATGGGCGGTACACCGGAACAGGTTCTCGTCGCTGCCGAAATTGCCATGGAACACCACCTGGGCATGACCTGCGACCCGATTGGCGGGCTGGTCCAGATCCCGTGTATCGAACGCAACACCATGGGCGCGGTGAAAGCGATCAATGCCGCCGAACTTGCCCTGGAAACCGATCCAAAAAATGCGAAGGTCCCGCTGGACAAGGTGATCGACACGATGTGGCAGACCGCCAAGGACATGAACAACAAATACAAGGAAACCTCCGAGGGCGGGCTTGCCGTGGCGGTCAACATGGCCGATTGCTAATTGTTCCTGAGGGCCGTTGCGATCTTCCGTGCCGCATAACGGCCACTTTTAAGGGCAGCCTCCACCGTCCCAACCGAAAACCCCGGGTCAAGGGCTTCCCCGGCAAAAAATACCCTTGCTCCGACTCCGCGGTTCAGCATTCGTATCGATTCCTTGCCGCCGGGCATCAGCCAGCTATAGGCGCCGCCAGTTTCGGTCTTCGGCGTATACCTGAAAATTTGTGCGGCACGCAATGTCTTTTTATCCGGAAAGGCCCTTTGGAGTTTTTCAAGGGCGGCCTCGATAATTGTTGCATCGGCTACTTCCTGCCACCTGGCGGCATAAGCATTCCCGATCCAAAGGGTCAAAACAGGCGAGTTTCCCGGGAGTTGTGTCCAAAAAGTAAATCCGTCGTCCATAAAAAGAAATCCCAGTCCGGGTTGCGCGTGTTCCCAAAAAGGATGCTCAAATTCCAGGGCCCCCTTGATCACGCTTCCGAAACCTACTTTTTCAAAGTGCCGAAGCTGGGAAACTTCAGGGATGAAGGAAATTTTGCCCTGAAGGTATTTCCAGTGCGGAATGGCCAGCAACGCGGCATCGCAGTCAAACGATTCCGCATCGGTGCTGACACGGACCTTGTTTTGCTTCCAATCAACCTTGGTGACGCGTGCATTCAGATGCAGTTCAAAGCTTCTCCGTCCGCATGCATCTGCTAGGTATTCGACGATTTTGCCGTATCCCGCCGCCGGCCGCGCCTGGGATTGATCGCCCAACCACTCTTGTTTGACACTCATCAGGCTGAGCCTTTCGGGATCGGCGAGGTCAAGGCCCTGGGCGAGATCGAAAACCTTTTGCCGCATTTCAGTTTCACCCGGAAAATTTTTCGAAAGGAAATCGGCGACCGTACTATCACGCCTCTGCGCGGCCAAAGCTTTGTAAAAGCGTTCCCACAATTTCGATTTTCCGTACTCCGTGAAGCGGCCCCCGGCAAATTCGACGAACCGGCCCTCCGCCGGAAAGGTATTTTGTCCCGCCTTTGCGAGCAAATGTTTGGTAAGGGCCAGGTCCCCGTGGATAAATTCGGCGCCGGCTTCCACCGGATGCAAAAAACCTTCGGGCGTCAGCGTTTGGATGCGGCCGCCGATGCGCGGCGAGGCTTCCAGCATGGACACCGAAAAACCTTTTCGCGTCAGGTCATAGGCCGCCATCAATCCGGCCGCCCCGGCCCCTGCGATAATGACTTTCATTTTTTTTTAGCATCAAGTTACGATTGGGGCGCCATAAAACAAAAAAGCCGGAAACAATCCGGCTTCTAATATGAATATAAATTTATCAATTGCCCGCCCCGCAATCAGTCCCGAGGCCCGAAAGTTCGAAAACGAAGTAGGACATCATCTGGTCGATCGCGTCGCTCGCCGAATTGTTGCCGTGCGTGTGGAAGGACGAGTAAAAGACCCCGCCGCAGCCGTAGGGGAAGGTAAAGGCCAGGGGTTTATCGGTCATCAGCTGGTTATCGTATTGGATCTCGTTGGCAATCACCCACGCATCGACATTTTCCGGATTGAACGAGTCAACAAGCTGCCATCCGCCAAGAAAGCCTTCCACGAGGACGTTTGGCGTAACGATAATGCCCTGCGCTTCCAGCCAGGCTTCGAGGTCGGCGCTTCCCAGTGTAGCAAACGCCTCGCTGCTGTCGCCGCCTTTTTCAGGTTGCGCAAAGGTCAGGTAATCGGTCGGGAACATGGATTGAACATAGGTGTACATCCAGTCGGTGGCATAAATGATCCCGCCGTTCTCCACGAAGGTCTTCAGGTTGTTCATGGCCACCGTGTTGTTGCGGAGTTCGTCATAGACGCTGCAATTGAAGAATATGATGTCATAGGTGGCCAACTGCGCGGGCGTGTTGAGAAGTTCGGCAATCCCGAAAGTCACATTTGGCGTCAGGCTCGATGGCCTGGCAGTCGCATCGGCATGGCCGTGCCTTCCAAATTGTGCCGCGCGGCCGCTGACCCCGCTGATGAAGTCGAACGCAGGTGCGCCCGTTTCCGGGTCGGTCACGCCGATCTGCATCAGGATTTCCTCGATATAATCGTAAGAACCCTGGACTACCGCGATCTTGGGAAAAGTATCGAAATTTCGTTCGGTCTCGCCGATCACATAGTCGGCCTGAAGATCAAGCTCGAGGGTACGCGAAAATTTTCCCTTGCTGAGCACGACGCGCAAATTGCCTTCGGGCATCTCGTCAACGACAAAATTCCCCAGGGCATCGGTGGTTACCTGGGCAATCTTTTCATCGCCCTTGTAGACGGCAACATTGGCGCGAGAGATGGGAAAGTTGTTGTTTGGCGAAAAAACCTGGCCCGAAATCTTCAGGTCCCCGCCTCCGGAATTTTGGTCGTCGTCGCTGCAGGAAACCAGCAGTGCAAAGGTGACCGCAAGGATCACATAAGTAAATTTTTTCATATCGATTGTGGTTTGAGATTTTAAAAGTAAAAATTAAACCCGTGGAAATGAAAAAATTACGCTTTTATTTTTAACAATTGTATAGCTATTTTCGCCTGGTGTCCAAAAGATGGACTACCCGCCATTGGCCACCTTCGCGAACCAGGTGGAACGAATTCACTCCCGCATGGCTCCTTTTCCCGTCAAGGAAAAATTCGTAGGGCGTCCAGACATGGGCCATGTTGCCGTCGATTTGTTCATGGAAGGATAGCAGTTTTTCCTCGAACTTCATTCCGGCCGGGATACCGCCAATGGATTTCAGCAGATCCGCCACGGTTTCATGAGAGAGTTTCGGGCCGTCCTTGCGTTCGGAGACCGAGTGCAGAGTTGCCGTTTTATGCATCAGGCTTCGCAATGCCGAAGTATCTTTTGCGTGGAAGGCCACAAAGAATTTCTCAACAGCCGCCTTCGGCGATTCTTGCCCGTAAACGGAACATCCCAGGAAGAATAATGCGATGAATGAATTTTTCATGATTCGGTTTTTGCTTTTAGTACGCCAAAGGCAAAGTTTGTTACCGCGCGCAATGCCTAAACTTTAGTACTTTTACAGTCCAAAACCAAGCTATGTCCACGGCAAAAAAAGATTACAAGCGCATCACGACCCGATCACTGATCGAGATGAAGGCCGGCAACGAGAAGATTTCCATGCTCACCGCCTATGATTTTACCATGGCGCGGATCGTGGATACCGCGGGGGTCGATGTAATCCTGGTGGGCGATTCGGCTTCGAATGTGATGGCGGGACATGAAACCACGCTTCCCATCACCCTTGACCAGATGATCTACCATGCCTCATCGGTGGTGCGGGCCATAACCCGTGCGCTGGTGGTGGTGGACCTTCCGTTCGGAAGCTATCAGTCGGATTCAAAGGAAGCGCTCAGGTCGTCCATCCGGATCATGAAGGAAAGCGGGGCGCACGCGGTCAAGATGGAAGGTGGAAGCGAAATCAAGGAATCGATCAAGAAAATACTCAACGCCGGGATTCCTGTCATGGGCCACCTGGGGCTTACGCCGCAATCCATCTATAAATTCGGGACCTACACCGTTCGCGCCAAGGAGGAAGAGGAGGCCGAAAAACTCATGGAGGACGCCAAGCTGCTGGAACGCATCGGGTGTTTTGCGCTGGTTCTTGAAAAGATTCCGGCCGCATTGGCCGAGCGCGTCGCCAAGAGCATTTCAATCCCGGTGATCGGGATCGGTGCCGGCGGCGGTGTCGATGGTCAGGTCCTGGTCATCCACGACATGCTGGGCATGAACAACGAGTTCAGCCCGCGGTTCCTTCGCCGGTACATGAACCTTTACGACGATATGACGGGAGCGATCTCAAAATATGTCGGCGACGTGAAGAGCCGGGATTTCCCGAATGCGTCGGAGCAATATTAGGAATGACGAATGTCAAATGTCAAATGTCGAACGAGGCTAATAAGAGGCATCATTCAAAATTCAAAATTCAAAATTTATAATTTATAATTTATAATTTATAATTCTTTCGGCGTTGCTTTCAGCCCGCGCTATCGGCTGCACGCGGTGCCTGCCTCTATCGCTAACGCACCCATGAAGATACTTTCCGATAAACAGAATCTCCAGGTCCTTTACGAGGACAATCACCTGATCGCGGTCAACAAGCGTGTGGGCGATATCGTCCAAGGAGACAAGACCGGCGACAAACCGCTCAGCGAAGTGGTCAAGGAATACATCGGCGAGAAATACAACAAGCCCGGTGAGGTCTTCCTTGGGGTGATCCACAGGCTTGACAGGCCCACGACGGGCATCGTCCTCTTTGCGCGGACCTCAAAGGCGCTCACCCGGATGAACGAACTTTTCCGCAGCCGCGAAACCCGCAAGGTCTATTGGGCGGCGGTCACCTCGAAACCCCCATACCCGCAAGCGACCCTTGAACATTTTCTCCTGCGCAATGAAAAGACCAACACCTCGCGTGCGCACCAAAAGGAAGTCCCGGGAAGCAAACCGGCCAAACTCGAGTATTCAATATTGAAGAAACTGGACCGGTATACCATCCTGGAAATTGAATTGCACACGGGGCGCCACCACCAGATCCGGGCGCAATTGTCAGCGATCGGCTGTGCCATAAAAGGCGATCTCAAATACGACGCACCCCGCTCAAATCCCGACGGCGGCATCCATCTGCATGCGCGGCAACTCACTTTCACGCATCCGGTTTCGCGTGAGGCCATCGCCATTGTCGCCCCTACCCCGCCCGATCCGGTCTGGAACGCCCTGCAGATTATGTAAGGCAAATTTTCCAACCTGTAAGCACAACCCAAAATATTGGCGTAAATTCATGCAAAAATCACGTATGAAAATCGCTACCCTGATCCTTGCGCTTCTACCCGTGGCCAGCTTTGCCCAACAGCACTTCTCGGGCATCAACACCTCGTCGCGGACCAGCCTGTACAACGCCGCGCTCAACCCCGCCGAATTGGCCAACATCTCCACGCGGTTCGAGGCCAACGTGATCGGCCTGAGCATCAACGCCTCGAGCAACAAGGCAACCTTCAGCGATCTGGTTTCGGGAAACGACCTTGAGAAAATCATCTTCGAAGGCGACGAACCCACCGACCTTCGGATCGATGCCGAGGTTGCGGGGCCGGGACTCGCATACAAAGTAGATAAATGGGTTTTTGCACTTTCCAGCCGCGCGTACGGTAAATTGGATCTGGTGGATATCGATACCAACATCGGCGACGCGATCGTGAGCGCCGGGATTAACAGTATTGCCGGGTCCACGACCATCAGCAATGATTACAACCAACGCCTCAACGGTACCACATGGGGCGAAATCGGCCTCTCCGCGGGGACGGCGATATACGAGACCGAAGCGCACCGGCTAACCGGCGGGGCGACGTTAAAACTTCTGTTTCCGGGCTCCTATGCAAATTTCGGCGCCGACCGTTTCTCGGGAACCGTCAACAATACCCTCGGCAACGCCGCGCTTACCAACACCCTGGCCAACCTCAACATCGCGTATTCCGGAAATTTGGGGGAAGATTTTACCGATTTCGGCGACTATGCACGGTCGATGTTCGGGAAACTTGACGGTGTTGCGGCCGATATCGGGATCGCCTACCGCTGGAAGGACGCGCTCGACCCCGACCCTAAAAGATACAGGGTAAACGGAGGCGTTTCGATCCGCAATATAGGCTCGATGAAATTCAGTTCGTCCAACAACGCGTCGACCAATTACGTCCTGTCGATCCAGGGCAGCGAGAGCCTCAACCTCAACCAGTTCCAGAATGTGACCAGCATCGAGGAAGTGGAATCGATCCTTTTGCAAAGCGGCTATCTAAACCGCACGGAGAACCAAAGGCAGGAATTCAAGGTGAAACTTCCCACGGTTTTCTCCGCGTACGCCGATGTGCGTCTGGTTTCGGATCTTTTCGTGACTTTGTTCACGCAGCAAAAATTAAGTGATGGCTCCGAAAATGACCAGATCAACACCGAAAACATCTTCTCGGTCACCCCGCGCTATCTTCTTTCGCAGGTGGAATTCTTTGCACCGATGTCGGCCAACGAGATTGCCGGATTTACCGCGGGCTTCGGCATTCGGGCGTTCGGGTTCTTCGTGGGATCTTCGTCGGCCATCACGGCCCTTATCAATGACAGCAACCAGGCCGATGCCTACATCGGATACAGTTTTTCGATAAATTGATGATGGACTACAGGACAGATCCCGCCGCCAGGAAATTGGCGCTCACAAAGTTGCTTCGGGCCGTGCGTAAACACGAGAAAGACGTCATTGCCGCACTCGCGCAAGACCTGGGCAAACCCGAATTTGAAAGCATCGCCACCGAGACTTCCTACGTGATTTCCGACTTGAAGTATACCCTTAGAAACCTCGATCGGTGGACCCGGCCGAGACGCGTGTGGCCTTCCCTGATCAACTTCCCGTCGGTAGACCGGATTTACAGCCAGCCATACGGAGATGTCCTGGTGATTTCACCGTGGAATTATCCCTTCCAACTGGCCCTCTGCCCGGTTATCGCGGCCGTGGCGGCAGGAAATCGCGTGGTGTTGAAGCCGTCCGAGATGGCGCAAAATACCGCCTCGATCATCGAACTGATCATTGCGGAGGCATTTGACCCCGTTCATGTCGAGGTTTTCCACGGTGGCGCCGAGGTATCCACACGCCTGCTTGAACGAAAGTGGGATTATATCTTTTTCACGGGAAGCGTACGCGTCGGGCGCATCGTGGCACAGGCTGCCGCGAGGAACCTGACCCCCGTGACCCTTGAGCTCGGCGGCAAGAATCCGTGCATCGTGGACGATTCGGCCAACCTGGAAGTGGCGGCAAGGCGCATTTGCTGGGGAAAATTCGTAAACGCCGGCCAGACCTGCATTGCGCCGGATTACGTGCTCGCGCATCGTAACATCAGGCCCAGGCTTATGGAACTTCTCAAAGCGGAAATCATTCGGGCCTATGGGGAAAACCCGTCGAAATCCCCGGATTTTGCCCGCATCGTGGATAAAGCCAACCACCATAGGTTGGTGCGGATGCTGGAAGGGGAGAATGTATTTTTCGGCGGGGAAGCCGATCCTGATGCAAAATACATTTCACCGACAATTGTGGACGGTGTGCGCCCGGACAGTCTTTTGATGGAGGAAGAGATTTTTGGGCCCATACTGCCCGTACTCGAATATGCCGACGATAGGGAGTTGGCCTCATTCATCGATCGGCATCCCAAACCGTTGTCGCTTTACGTCTTTTCCGGGCGCGCTTCCTTTGCGCAAAAATGGATCAAAGACACGTCCTTTGGCGGGGGCTGCATCAACGATACAATGGTGCACTTTGCCAACCGAAGGCTTCCCTTTGGAGGCATCGGCACAAGCGGCCTTGGTGCTTACCACGGAAAACTGGGTTTCGACACCTTCTCGCACCGCAAGGCGATTCTCGACCGCGGAACCTGGATGGATGTCAGGCTTCGGTACCCGCCCTACGGCAGGAAAGCGGGCCTGGTAAAAAAATTATTGGAATGGATCTAAAACTTTAAAATATGAAATGGATGGGACGCCGCGAAAGCGGTAACGTAGAAGACCGGCGGGGCATGTCAGGCGGAAAACTGGCGGCGGGAGGCGGCATCATCGGGGTCATCGTGCTCCTGATCAATTTACTCGGCGGAGGCGACATGGGTTCGGTGCTGAACGGCCTTCAGGAGGCTGCGCCCGCAACTGAGCAGGTCGAATTATCGGAAGAGGACAAGAAGCTCGGCAAAATGGTTCGCGTGATCGTAGCCGATACCGAGGACGTCTGGAACAAGATTTTCGCCGAGAACGGCCAGGATTATCGCGAACCCACTTTGGTCCTGTTTCGCGACGGTGTCCAAACGGGTTGCGGCAATGCGACATCGGCTTCGGGCCCCTTTTACTGCCCGCTGGATGAAAAGATTTATATGGACCTCGCCTTTTTTGAGCAGTTGCAAACCCGTTTTGGCGCAAAAGGCGGTGATTTCGCCATTGCGTACGTCATTGCGCACGAGGTCGGGCATCACGTACAAACGCTATTGGGCACGAGCGACAAGGTTCGGCAGATCCAGCAACAGGTTTCGGGTACCGAAGGAAACAGGTGGAGCGTGGCGTTGGAACTTCAGGCCGATTTCTATGCGGGGCTTTGGGCCCACCACAACCAGGAACTGACGCAATCGCTTGAGCCCGGAGATATAGAAGAGGCATTGAGCGCGGCCCAGGCTGTGGGTGACGATGCCATCCAGCGACGGACCACCGGCAGCGTGCACCAGGAATCTTTTACGCACGGTTCTTCCCAGCAGCGGATGCATTGGTTTACCAAAGGTTTTAAAACCGGCGATATCAGCCAGGGAAACACCTTTGACGAGTTGCGCCAGTGACCGAGGCCGTTTACTTTACCGGACCTGGAGATTTCAGGCGATGGCTGGAGAAAAACCATCTTCATGCCACGGAGTTATTGGTAGGATTTTACAAAAAAGGTTCGGGTAAGGCCAATATGACCTGGTCCGAATCGGTTGACCAGGCCTTGTGCTTTGGCTGGATCGACGGAGTCCGCCGAACGGTAGACGATGAACGCTACACCATCCGGTTCACACCGCGGCGCGCAGGTTCGGTCTGGAGCACGGTCAATATCGCGAAAATGGAGGAGCTCATCAAAAACGGAAAAGTCTTTCCTGCCGGAATGGCCGCCTATGAAAGACGGACCGCCGACCGCTCATCGATATACAGTTTTGAGAACGCGCCCCTTGAGCTCACACCAGAAATGTTGCGCGAATTTCAGAAAGATAAGAAGGCGTGGGCATTTTTCGAGTCACTGGCTCCTTCCTACAAAAGTACGGCAATATTTCACGTCATGAGCGCAAAGCAACAGGCCACAAGAGAGCGGAGATTTGCCAAATTGATGGAAGAAAGCCGCGCGGGCCGAAGGATCAGATGATCAGAACAGGTTTTTGATCAGCTGATAAACGGCAAAACCAAACAGGATGATCGCGGGAATGCTCAAAGTTGCACCGGCTATGAGGCCCGCCATTTCCATTTGCGGGGTCCTCCAGGATTTAGATTTTGCCATGATGAGGTAATTTTTTAAACACCTGAAACTTAGTCAAATGTAAAAACAAAATCCTAAAGTTGGTTATAAAATGGTCGACAAAATGCATTTAATAACGATAAAGTAACATTGACACCGGCTATTCATACCAAAAATCCACTTAAAATCATCCGCGCCATCCCTCCCTGTCCAGCGATCGGTATTGGATAGCCTCGGCAATGTGCGCAGGCTCGATCGCCTCGCAACCATGCAGATCGGCAATGGTACGGGCGACCTTGAGTATCCTGTCGTAGGCACGTGCCGAGAGGCCGAGCCGGTCCATGGCGGTCCGCAACAACTGCAACGAAGCCTCGCCCAACGGGCAAAAGGCGGCAATCTCTCGACTGGTCATCTGCGCATTGTAATTGATTCCTTCGCAACCTTCGAATCGCCTGGCTTGCAGGATTCTCGCACGGGTCACCCGCTCCCTTACCTGCGCACTGCTCTCGGCCTTTCGCGACTCGCTTAATTTCTCGAAAGGCACGGGAGTTACCTCGATATGGATGTCGATCCGGTCCAGCAGCGGCCCGGAAATTCTGCCCATATAACGCTGCATCTCCGCATTGGTTCCCGGGCTCTCCACAAATTGCCCGCTCGGGCTGGGATTCATGCTCGCCACCAACATAAAGGACGACGGGTAGGTGACCGTAAATTTTGCCCGGGAAATCGTGACCTCGCGATCCTCGAGCGGCTGGCGCAAAACCTCGAGGACGTCCCGCCTGAATTCGGGCAGCTCGTCGAGGAACAGCACGCCGTTGTGCGCCATTGAGATTTCGCCGGGCTGGGGATAACTCCCGCCACCAACCAGGGCTACATTCGACACCGTATGATGGGGGCTTCGGAAAGGGCGCCTGACCATTAGGCCCCCTCCCCGTAGTTTTCCGGCCACACTGTGGATCTTGGTGGTTTCGAGGGCCTCTGCGGTGGTCATCGGCGGAAGGATCCCGGCAAGCCGTTTGGCGAGCATGGTCTTGCCCGCGCCCGGTGGCCCAATCATGATGATGTTGTGCCCGCCCGCCGCGGCAATTTCCATGCACCGCTTAATGCTTTCCTGTCCCTTGACGTCGCTAAAGTCGAGCATCGGCTCGGGAGAACCAGGATCCGTGGCGACCCCGCAGGCGGCCGGTGTCACCAATTTGCCCGCAAAGTGATCGGTGATCTCAGACAAGCGGCTGATTCCATATACATTTAACCCCTCTACCACGGCGGCTTCGGCGGCATTTTGCAAAGGCAGGAAGAATCCCAGGAATCCTTCGTCCCGTGCCTGTATGGCGATGGGCAGCGCCCCGCGGATAGGCTGCAGTTGCCCGTCCAGGGAAAGTTCGCCCATGATCATGTACCGGCCGATTTCGGGAGCATGGATTTGCCCGGAAGCGACCAGGATTCCCATGGCAATGGTCAGGTCGAAGGCTGACCCCTCCTTCCGCAGGTCGGCGGGGGCCATGTTGATAGTGATCTTGCGCCCGGGCATCGCAAATCCGTTGTTCTTGAGCGCGGCCGCGATCCTGAAGCAACTCTCCTTGATCGCGCTATCCGGAAGTCCGACCAAATGGTATCCGATACCCGAATCCATATTGACCTCGATGGTAATCGTTGTGGCCTCCACGCCCGAAACGGCTCCTCCGTAAACTTTTGTCAGCATTGGTTTTTATGCGCAAATTACGCGGGTGGCCACGTGTGGAATTACGGTTTTTCAGCCTAAATTTGTAAAAAAAAGATTATGGGAATCTTCAATTCGATCCTCGGGAATGCGTCTGAAGTCAATATCGCACAGATCAGCAAGGAATTCGAGCCGATGCTCATTGATGGCGAAATTATCGAGAAAGCCTTCAAATTGATCCGCGACATGTTCATCTTTACCAACAAGCGATTGATATTGGTCGAGAAGCAACTCGTCGGAACCAAGGCCGATTACCTTTCCATTCCCTACGCCAACGTGATCAAATTCTCCAAGGAGAGCGCGGGCATCCTGGACCTGGACGCCGAACTCAAGATCTGGATCAAGGACGAGGCCGAACCGATCAAGAAACAATTCGGGAAAGGCGGCAACAACATCAACGAGGTTTACCGGATCCTGGGTACGCACATCCTGAAATAAAAAACCTCCGGAAATTCCGAAGGTTTGTATTTTCTGTGAAGGCTGATCATTCGAGCGAGAAAGCAACGGTGACATTGGCGGTTATATTGATCTCGCCAATGGCGAGTGTCTCGCGGGGGGCGGCCCCATCGGCACTTTTTTCCATGGCCATGGCATACATCGGTTGCGGATAGTAAACCTGTGAATTGTCGGAAATCATGATCGCCTTGCCGGCCTTTTGCCCAAGAACCGAAACATAATCGTCGGCCTTGGCCTTGGCGTTCCTCATCGCGGCCTTGCGAGCCTCGCTCTCGTGCTGTTCCATTTTGGAAGACCTGAACTCCACATTGGAAATCCGGTTGATCCCGGCTTCCACGAGGTTTTCCATCAGCTGGTCATATTGCGAGAGGTCGCGCAGCAATATCTCGATGGTCTGGGTGGCGGCGTAACTGTACTTTTTCTTTTCGTAATCGTAGATCGGGTTCAGGGCCACGCGCCGTGTCTGGACGTCCTCCTTGGCCAATTTAGAATTGCGGATCGCGCGCACGACTTTCTCGACGGCTTCGTCATTTTGCTTCTTGACCTCGGATGATTTGTTTCCGCGGGTATCCACCGACACGGAGATGAACGCCTGATCGGGAATGACCTTTACCTTTCCCTCGCCCTGAACGGTAATCTGGGGCTGCGGCCGCATGTTTTCTTGTGCAAGGGATGCCGATGAAGCGGCGATGAACAGGGCAATGAACAGATTTTTCATGATTTTTATGTATTGATTGATTTTGCGCTTACCAAATCCCGTGCCGTCAGAGGTCTCCCCGGCGCTCCATCACGAACATGATAGCAATGGGAACGGCCAAAAGGATGACCATCAGCGTATTGGTTTCAAATAAATACGGATCGCGGATCAGGGTGATCACGTACCCGCCGATCGCCCCGCCAAAGTGGGCGGTATGCCCGATGTTGTCCCGGCGCGATTTCATTCCGTAGATCGAGTACAACAGGTATCCGATGCCGAAGATGTAAGCCGGGATTGGGATCGGAATGAAAAACACGTAAAGGCTCATATCGGGCTGCTGCAATATCGCCGAATACAAAACGCCCGTCACCGCCCCCGAAGCCCCGATGGCGCGGTAGGAATATTCATCGCGATGCATGTAAAGAGTGAGCAGGCTGCCGAATATCAGGCTTCCGAAATAAATCAGGAGAAAGGTGACGGTCCCCATAAAATTGATCACCACCGGCGCGAAGAAATACAGCGTGATCATGTTGAACGCCAGGTGCGCGATGTCGGCGTGGAGGAAGGCCGATGAAAACATCCGGATCTGGTCGCCCGCGCGGATGCTGCCCACGTGGAACTCATACCGCCTGAAAAACGCAATGTCATTGAATCCCTTAAAACTCACCAATACCGTGGCCAGGATAATCGCGAGGACCGCTGTGCTCATAAACAGATTTATACCGTAAATTTAAACTATTGCGGGCAATGGTTGAAGGCAGGCAAGAATTTTAAGCCATATATTTGCAAAAAACAGGCGATGCAGTTGCTCATTTACGTCCTGGTCTACCCGATCCTGTGGTTGATCTCCAGGCTTCCGTTTCCCATTTTCTATGCTTTTTCGGATCTGGTCTACATCCTTGTCTACCGGATCATTGGTTACCGCAAGAAAACCGTCAGGCGAAACCTTGAGCTTGCCTTCCCCGATTATTCCCCGGCGCGCAGGCACGAAATCGAGAAAAAATCCTACCGGCACCTGTGCGACATGTTCCTGGAGATGATCAAGACGATGGGAATCTCGCACGAGGAAATCAACAAACGGTTCATGTTCACCAACCTCGATATGGTTCACCAGGCCGAGGCCGAAGGCAAAAGCATCGCGATCATGGCCGGGCATTACGGAAGTTATGAATGGGTCATTTCAATGAACGGCCGCGTTTCATTTAGGGGATTTGCGATCTACAAGAAAATTGCCAACGAATATTTCGACCGGCTCATTCACCGGATCCGATCAAAGTTCGGGGCCGCGCTGATCACGACCAAGGAAACCATCCCCACGATAGAGGCCAATGAGAGAGCGGGTATCCGTGGAATCTACGGTTTCGCCGCCGACCAGTCGCCCAAGGCCTCCAAGATCTACCACTGGGGCATGTTCATGGGAATTGAAAGCCCGATCATCACCGGTGCCGAGATGCTGGCCAAGAAATACGACATGAACATCCTGTTCCTTCGCGTGCGCAAGGTCGGGCGGGGCTATTACCAGGCGACTTTTGAGCGCCCGTTCCCCGATGTGCGGTCGGTGCCGGATTACCAAATTTCAGACACGTTCATGCAGATGGTCGAGGAGCAGGTTCGCGAGGCCCCCGAATATTATTTGTGGACGCATAAAAGGTGGAAGGTCAGTCGAGAACAAACCACTTCTCCACACTCGGCTTAAGCGGGATCTCGTTCTTGTGGGTAAATTCGTTTGAGCGCGGATCATACGTGTAGTCCTTTACCCATTCAAGGTGGCTGGCGGCAAGTTCGGCGATCGCATCGCACACGAATTGAATTTCCCGATCGGTGGTGGTGGGGTGCACCGACATCCTGATCCATCCCGGTTTTTCCAACAGTTCGCCGCGCGTGATCTTATCGGTCAGTTCATGCGATTTTTCCTTGTCGACGTGCAAAAGGTAGTGGCCATAGGTGCCGGCGCAACTGCATCCGCCCCGGGTCTGGATGCCAAACCGGTCATTGAGCAACTTGACGCCGAGGTTAAAATGCAGCCCGTCGATATAAAAGGAAATCACCCCAAGCCTGTCCCGGTGCTGTCCGGCCAAAAGGTTTAGGCCCTGTACTTTTTCAAGCCTTGAGAAAACGTAATCAACCAGCTGATGTTCGCGGGCCAAAATGTTCCGGGTTCCCATCTGCCCCTTGAGCCGGATGGCCAGCGCGGTGCGGATGGTCTGCAAAAACCCGGGCGTGCCCCCGTCCTCGCGGTCCTCGATGTCGTCGATGTACTTGTGTTCGCCCCAGGGATTGGTCCAGCTCACGGTGCCGCCGCCGGGATGATCGGGAACGGTGTTGCGGTAGAGTTTGCTGTTGAAAACCAGGATTCCGGACGTGCCGGGCCCACCGAGGAATTTATGTGGCGAAAAGAAAATCGCATCCAGGTAACACTCGGAGTCTTCGGGATGCATGTCGATGTCGACATACGGCGCGGAACACGCGAAGTCCACGAAGCAAAGCCCGCCCGCACGGTGCATCAGCCGGGCAATTTCATGGTACGGCGTGCGGATGCCGGTCACATTCGAGCAAGAGGTCACCGAGGCGATCTTCACGGTGCGATCAGCAAACTGCGCAATGAGCTGCTCAAATGTTTCAAGACAGACGAGCCCCTGTGGACATGCCGGGACGACCACCACATCGGCGATGGTCTCGAGCCATGAGGTCTGGTTGGAGTGATGCTCCATGTGCGAGACGAAAACCACCGGCTTTTCAGCCGCGGGAATTTGCGCGTACCCCCGAAGTTTTTCAGGAATCTTCATCCCCAGGATACGCTGAAACTTATTGACCACGCCGGTCATTCCGGTACCGGCCGAGATCAGCACGTCTGCCGGCCCCGCATTCACATGGCGTTTGATAATGCGTTTTGCTTGGCGGTAAGCGATGGTCATGGCCGTTCCCGAATACGTCGTCTCGGTATGCGTATTGGCCACAAACGGCCCGAAATCGCGTAGCATTTTCTCCTCGATGGGCCCGTAAAGGCGTCCGCTGGCGGTCCAGTCGGTGTAAATTATTTTCTTTGTCCCGAAGGGCGATTCGAACTCCTGGTCGATCCCGACGATATTCTCCCGAAAAGGCTTGAAATAGGTTTCCAGCGAAGCTGTGGCGGTTTCCATAAATCTTATGGTTAAATGCCGGCGATTTCCTTGATCTCCCCCACGATGCGCTCGGCGAGTTCATCGGCCTGGGATTGTGTCGCGGCCTCGGTGTAGATGCGGATGATGGGTTCCGTATTGGACTTGCGCAGGTGCACCCAATTATCGGCAAAGTCGATCTTGAGCCCGTCGATGGTCTTGCAGTCCTCGCCGCGGTACTTTTCATACATCTTCTCCAACACGAGGTCCACGTCGATCTCCGGGGTCAGCTCGATTTTGTTCTTGCTCATGAAGTACGCCGAATACGTTTTGCGCAATTCGGAAACCTTCATTCGCTTATTGGCCAGGTGTGTTAAAAAAAGCGCAACGCCGACGAGGCTGTCGCGTCCATAGTGCAGATCGGGGTAAATGATCCCGCCGTTGCCTTCGCCTCCAATGACGGCGTTGTTTTTCTTCATCATCTCGACCACGTTCACCTCTCCCACCGCGCTGGCCTCGTAGGTTCCGCCGTGAAGCTCGGTCACATCGCGCAGGGCACGTGACGACGACATATTGGAAACGGTATTGCCCGGTGTTTTCGAAAGCACGTAATCGGCGACGGCCACAAGGGTATATTCCTCGCCGAACATCTCGCCGTCCTCGCTGATGAAGGCCAAGCGGTCCACATCGGGATCCACCACAACGCCCAGATCGGCTTTTTCACGAATCACAAATTCGCATATAGCGCCAAGGTGTTCCTTTAACGGTTCAGGATTGTGCGGAAAATGGCCATTCGGTTCGCAGTAAAGCTCCACGACCTCGACGCCCATCTTTCTCAGCAAATTGGGAATGATTATACCTCCCGAGGAATTCACTCCGTCCACCACGACCTTGAATCCAGCGTTGCGCACGGCTTCGGCGTCGACCAGCGGCAGTTTGAGCACCTCCTCGATGTGGATGTCCATATATCGGGTGTTGGCCACGACCTTTCCCAGACTGTCGACATCGGCAAAAGTATACTCGCCCCTTTCGGCAATGGCGAGGATTTCGGCACCGTCGGCACCGCTCAAAAATTCGCCTTTTTCATTGAGCAACTTGAGCGCGTTCCACTGTTTGGGATTGTGCGAGGCGGTCAGGATGATGCCGCCGTCGGCTTTTTCCATCGGCACGGCCACCTCAACGGTCGGCGTGGTGGAGAGCCCAAGGTCAATGACATCGATCCCGAGGCCCGTCAGCGTATTGGCGACCAGGGAGTGGATCATGGGGCCCGAAATGCGCGCGTCCCGGCCAATGACGACCGTGCAGTTATCTTTATTGGAATGGGATTTTAGCCAGGTCCCGTAGGCAGCCGCAAATTTTACGGCATCAAGGGGAGTGAGATTGTCGCCGGGCTGGCCGCCAATGGTTCCGCGGATTCCCGAAATGGATTTTATAAGGGTCATGGTTCGTGCAGTTTCACGCAAAGATAACCTTTGCCACATAATTCGCATCAAAATTAGACGCCGGTCGTTTAAAATCGTACCTTCACGGGTAAAGATGAACTTTTTGGCGCACATATACCTTTCAGGGGAGAATGAATTGATCAGGATCGGGAATTTCATGGCCGACGGTATCCGCGGGAAATCGTTCGAAGCCTATCCCGAAGAGGTCCGCACGGGCATCCTTCTCCACCGCGAGATCGACACCTTTACCGATGCGCATCCGCTGTTTCGGCTCGGGACCAAACGCCTGCACGCCGACTTTCATCATTATGCGGGCGTGATCGTGGACGTTTTTTACGATCATTTCCTGGCCGCTTCATGGAACTCATACCACGAAATGCCGCTGCGTGAATTTGCCGCCACTTTTTATGCGTCGATGCACCGGCATTACGGCCTGCTCACCGACCGCGCAAAGAATCTCCTTCCCGTGATGACCCGGCATGACTGGCTCACGAGCTATGCAACGCTGGAAGGCATTTCGGAAATCCTTCGGCAGATGGACCGCAGGACGGGAAACCGGTCCAAAATGTCCCTTTCGCCGCATTCGCTGGAACTACATTACGACCTTTACGCCGAAGAATTCACGCAGTTTTTTACCGACATCAGGCTTATGGCCCAGCACAAATTGCAAACCGGTTTTAAAGCGTAAATTCGCGCGTTGATGAGCCCAAGAAAAGCACCTTTCCACAAAATCGCGAGCCGCCACCTTTTGCGCAGGGCCGAGGGCATCTTCTTTTTTATGAAGAGCAGGCTCTCGGACAGGCATTTCATCTATCTTTCCAGCGTTGCGGTGGCCGTCTCATGTGCCTTGGCGGTCATCGCGCTCAAGACCTTTGCGCACTACGTTTTTGTGGGCGCCAACTATGTCAATGCGTTTCTGAAACTTCCCTATATCAACTCGATATTGCCGGTCATCGGCATCCTGCTGACGGTATTCGTCGTGAAGCATTTGCTAGACGGTAAACTGGAAAAGGGTTCGTCGCGCATTCTCTATGCGGTCGCCAAGAAAGGCGGCGTGATGCCGCGCAAGCAGATGTACGCCCAGATCGTGACCAGCTCGCTTACGGTCGGGATGGGAGGATCGGCGGGGCTCGAATCGCCCATCACCATTACGGGAGCGGCCTTCGGGAGCAACTTTGCCCAACGCTACCGGCTTTCGCAAAAGGACCGGATCCTGCTTTTGGCCTGTGGTGTCGCGGCGGGCATCGGTGCGGCGTTCAACGCACCCATTGCGGGCGTTTTGTTCGCGATCGAGGTGGTTTTGACCGATGTCACCATATCGGCGTTCATCCCCATCATGATCTCGGCGGCGACGGGCGCGCTGGTTTCGGGCATCATTCTCGACGACGAGGTCCTGCTCTCGTTCCCCGGGACGCACATTTTCCAATACGAGAACATTCCGTACTACATTTTGCTGGGTTTGCTGACGGGGCTCGCATCGGTCTACCACGCGCGCAACTTCCAGAAGGTCGAGAAATTCTTCGGAAGGATCAAAAACAAATCCTACCGAAGGGCGATCTTCGGGGCGTCGATACTCGCCGTGATGATCTTCTTTTTCCCGACACTCTTCGGCGAAGGCTACGAAAGCATCAAGACGCTGGCGACCGCAAATCCCGAGATTTTGCTCGACAACACGCTTTTGGAGGGCTTTCGCGACAATCCGTGGGTGCTGCTGATCTTTGTCGGGATCACGGCGCTGTTGAAGGCGTTCGCGACCGGTCTTACCCTGGGCAGCGGAGGGAACGGCGGAAACTTCGCGCCCTCGCTTTTTGTCGGTTCCTATATAGGGTTTTTCGTGGCACGGGCCGTAAACCTGACGGGGCTGACGCACCAGTTGCCGGTGGCTAATTTTACAATAGTAGGAATGGCTGGTATACTTTCGGGTCTTTTCCACGCGCCGTTGACGGCCATCTTCCTCATTGGCGAGATCACCGGAGGCTACGGATTGATGGTCCCGCTGATGATCGTCTCCTCGATCAGTTTTGCGGTTTCGCGGCAGTTCGAACGGTATTCGATGGACGTCAAGCCGCTCGCCGACAAGGGCCACGTTTTTACCAGCGATAAGGACCGCAACATCCTCTCGAACATCGATTTGCTGGCGCTTATCGAAAGGGATTATAAAAGCATTTCCAGGTCTGCGGAAGTATCGGATGCGGTACAGGTTTTTTCGGAAAATGCCCAAAATATCATCCCGGTCACCGACGATCGCAATTACCTTATCGGCATCATCGACCTTGACCAGGTGCGGCCCGTAATTTTCAATCATTACCGCGTGAAATTCATGAAGCTGGAGGAAATCATCAGCCGGCCCCCGGAACTGATCTCGACCGAGGACGGCATCGAAACCGTAATGGAAAAATTTGAAACGGCGGGCGCCCCGGTACTCCCGGTCACCAGCAATGGAAAATTCCACGGTTTCCTGACCAAACAATCGGTATTGGAAGCCTATCGCCGCGGGCTGCGCGAAATGGTCATCGAATAGCTTCTTTAACAAATTGTTGGAATTTTCGCCCGATGAAACCCGCGTCGAAAACTTTACCTTTGTGTTTTACTTGCTATGATCAAAACCGATGAGCAGATCGAGGTGCTTGGCGCCCGGGTCCACAATCTCAAAAACATAGACGTCACCATCCCCCGCGAAAAACTCGTGGTCATCACGGGGCTTTCGGGCTCGGGGAAATCCTCGCTTGCCTTCGACACGATCTATGCCGAAGGCCAGCGCCGGTACATCGAGACTTTTTCGGCCTATGCGCGCCAATTCCTGGGCGGATTGGAACGCCCCGACGTGGACAAGATCGACGGCCTCTCGCCTGTCATCGCCATCGAACAGAAAACCACCAGCAAGAGCCCGCGCTCCACGGTGGGTACCATTACCGAGATTTACGACTTCCTCCGGTTGTTGTACGCGAGGGCATCGGATGCCTTCAGTTATGTCACGGGCGAGAAAATGGTTTCCTACACCGATGAGCAGATCCGCAGCCTGATCCTCGAACAGTACGCCGGAAAGCGCATCAATATTTTGGCACCCGTGGTCAGGGCCCGAAAAGGCCATTACGGCGAACTCTTCCAGCAGATCCTGCGGCAGGGATTCCTCCGCGCCCGGATCAACGGCGAGCTCAAGGAGATTACGCCCGGGATGAAACTCGACCGTTACAAGACGCATGACATCGAAATCGTCGTGGACCGTTTGGTGGCCGATGACACGCCCGACAACCTTCGGCGTCTGGACGAAAGCATCAACACCGCGATGGGCCATGGCGAGAACGTACTGATGGTGCTCGACCAGGACAGCGGCGCTGTTCGTTATTTCAGCCGGAACCTGATGTGCCCGACATCAGGAATCTCATATCAGAACCCCGAGCCAAACAACTTCTCGTTCAATTCGCCAAAGGGCGCGTGCCCCGAGTGCAACGGGCTTGGCATGGTCCACCAGATCAACCTGCAGAAGATCATCCCCGACCCGAAAAAATCAATCAAGGCTGGCGGACTGGCCCCGCTTGGCGAGTACAAAAGCTCCTGGGTATTCAAGCAACTGGAGACCATCGGCCAGAAATTCGGCTTCAAGATGACCGATGCGATCCAAAAGATCCCGGAGGAAGCGATGGAAGTCATTCTGTACGGCGGACGCGAAAAGTTCGACGTCGAGAGCAAGACATTGGGCATCACCAAGGAATACAAGATCGAGTTCGAGGGCATCTCGAATTTCATCAAGACGCAGTACGCCGAAAGCGAATCCACCGCGATCCGCCGATGGGCCAAGGATTTCATGGACGAGGTCCCTTGCCCGGTCTGCGAGGGGACGCGGCTCAAAAAAGAAGCACTCTATTTTAAGATCGACGGCAGGAACATCGCCGAACTCTCGGAAATGGACATTTCCGCGCTCACCGAATGGTTTGCGACGGCTGATGAAAGATTATCTGAAAAACAACGCATCATCGGCGGCGAGATCCTCAAGGAAATCCGCGACCGGCTGGCCTTTTTGATGAATGTCGGGCTCGATTACCTGGCCCTGGCAAGGAGTTCAAGGTCGCTTTCGGGCGGAGAGGCGCAGCGCATCCGGCTGGCCACGCAGATCGGGTCGCAACTTGTGGGCGTGCTTTACATCCTGGACGAACCCAGCATCGGACTGCACCAGCGCGACAACGAGAAACTCATCCGCTCGCTCGAGCAGTTGCGCGACCTGGGCAATTCGGTACTGGTGGTGGAGCACGACAAAGACATGATCGAGCGCGCCGATCACGTGATCGACATCGGGCCGGCGGCCGGGAAACACGGAGGGCAGATCGTCAGTGAGGGAACGCCGCAGGAAATCCTGTCGCACCATACGCTCACGGCGCAATACATCAACGGCGAAAAACAGATCGAAGTCCCTAAAACCAGGAGGCCGGGCAACGGCAAATTTTTGAAACTGACGGGCGCAACGGGCAATAACCTGAAAAATGTTTCGATTTCGATCCCGCTGGGACAACTGGTTTGCGTGACGGGTGTTTCGGGAAGCGGAAAATCGACGCTGATCAACGAGACCCTCTACCCGATCCTCAACGCGCACTTTTTTTACGGCGTGAAGCGTCCGGCGCCCTACAAGAAGATCGAGGGCCTTGAACACATCGACAAGGTGATCGACATCGACCAGAGCCCCATCGGGCGAACGCCCCGATCCAATCCCGCCACCTATACCGAGGTCTGGACCGAAATCCGCAACCTCTTCACCATGACCACCGAGAGCATGATCCGCGGGTACAAGGCCGGAAGATTCTCCTTCAACGTCAAGGGCGGAAGATGCGAAACCTGCGAGGGCAGCGGCGTGCGGACCATCGAGATGAATTTCCTTCCCGATGTTTACGTGGAATGCGAGACCTGCCAGGGCAAACGATTCAATCGCGAGACCCTCGAGATCCGCTACAAGGGCAAGAACATCTCGGACATTTTGAACATGACCGTGGACGAGGCGGTTCCGTTTTTTGAGAACATTCCCAAGATCTACCGCAAGATCAAAACGATACAGGACGTTGGGCTTGGTTATATCACGCTCGGACAACAATCGACCACGCTTTCCGGCGGCGAGGCGCAGCGCATCAAGCTCGCAACCGAACTCTCAAAGAAAGACACCGGCAATACCTTTTACATCCTTGACGAACCCACGACCGGCCTTCACTTCGAGGACATCCGCGTGTTGATGGAAGTCATTAACAAACTGGTGGGCAAGGGCAATTCGGTGTTGATCATCGAGCACAACATGGACGTGATCAAGCTCGCCGACCACATCATTGACATGGGCCCCGAAGGCGGTAAGGGCGGCGGAACCGTCGTCGCCACCGGAACACCCGAACAGGTCGCCAAGGCCAAAAACAGCCATACCGCCGAATTCCTTAAGCGGGAACTCGCGCAATAACCGAAAGTTGTTACTTTAGCCCGAAAAAACATGGCTTCGATTTATGAACCCTCGGACCGGAACCTTTTACTGGCCCGAATCGACAGGCTCACGCCGCAGAATAAGGCTAATTGGGGAAAGATGAACGTGCTGGAAATGCTGGCGCACGGAGTAAAAAGCGAATCCATGATGCAGGGAGACATGGTGATCAAACCGGTTTTTATCGGGAAGATCATCGGCAAGATGATATTGAACAAAATTTTGAAGGACGATGCGCCTTTCGGGAAGAATTCGCCTACGAGCGCGCATTTGAAATCCATCGGCCACACCGGGGACTTCGAAGCGGAGCGCGAAAACTGGAAAGCCGCCATTTCGCGTTACGCCGCATTCGACAAGCCGGGGATCGTGCATCCGTTCTTCGGAAAAATGGACCGCGACCAGATCGGGCGGTTCGCGCACAAGCACATCAATCATCACCTGCAGCAATTCGGCGTGTGATCGGAACCCGTTAAACTTCACTACATTAGGGGGATGAAAAATTTCCTCCACACCCTGTTCCTAGTTTTATCGGCACTGACAATTTACGCGCAGCCAACCGAACTGTTGCCTGAGCAACAGCGCGCCCTTGACCGTTACCTTAACCGCGAATTGGAATCGCAGAAAATTCCGGGCATTGCGCTCGCTGTGGTCCGGGACGGTAAGGCAATTTTTACCAAGGGTTACGGTTTTGCAAACCTGGAACACAAGATTCCCGTAAGCGAAAAGACCATGTTCCAGTCGGGTTCGGTGGGAAAGGCGTTTACCGTGATGGCCGTGCTGATGCTGGCGGACGAAGGAAAAATCGACCTGGCATCGTCCATACGCCGGTATATTCCCGAGGCCCCCGAAGCCTGGCAAAAAGTGACCGTTCGGCACATGCTCGAACACACATCGGGCATGACGGGCTATCCGGACGAACTGGATTTCAGGAAAGACTACACGCCAAGGGAATTGCTTGACCTCTATTTCAGGATCCCACTCGCATTTGAGCCCGGTGCCCGCCGCGGTTACAGCAATGTTGCCTTTAGTATCCTCGGTACGCTGATAGAAAGGGTTTCCGGAAAGTTTTACGGCGATTTTTTGAGGGAGAGGATTTTCGAGCCTGTGGGGATGAAGGATTCGCGCATCATCAGCGAGGAAGATATCGTCCCCAATCGCGCTGCCGGTTACCGAAAAGTCGAGGGGGAGATCAAAAACCAGGAATGGGTGGCACCCAGCCACAATACCGATGCCGCAGGGTCGCTTTATCTCAACCTCGAAGACATGGTCAAGTTTGAGGGCGCGATCCATGCGCAGAAACTGCTCTCACCTAAAATGTACCGGGAAATGTGGACTCCCATAACCACTCTCGAAGGCGGGATTGAACCCTGGGGCATGAGTTGGAGCGTCACGCGCGAAAACGGCCGGCAACTGATTGCGCACAGCGGCGGGTGGCAGGGCTTCACCTCGAATTTTACGCGGTATCCCGAAAAGAAACTGGCGATCGTCTTGTTCACGAACCTGCGGGGGGCATCACCGGACCGCCTTGCCGTTGGCATCCTGAGCATATTGGCACCCGAACTCGGCATTGCAGGCGCAGTCCCGATAAAAAGCACGGAACCCAAATTTGATGTTGCGGTCAAAAAATTGGTGGACGATATTGTGGCCGGCAAAATTGACCTTACGATGTATTCGGGCGCCGCGCTCGAGATGATGCAAAAGCACGGCGAAAAGGCAACCGCGGAATTCAACAGCTACGGAAAATTAAAAAGGATCGAGCTGATCGACCATGAAAAGAAGCCGAATGGGAACCAAAACGTCCGCCACCGGCTGAGTTTCGACCACAAGCAGATTATCCTTATCTGCAGTTTCAATCCTGAGGGCAAGGTTTACGAGATGGATGCGAGGCGGGAGTGAAGAAAGCTGTCAGCTGTCAGCCGTCAGCTTGTTTTTAGGTTATCGATAACAGTGGGGTTCAATGGCATAATTGGGTTGTGGGCTGTCGGTTATGGGTTGTGAGTTGTGAGTTTTGGGTTTTGGGTTTTGGGTTTTGGGATATACCCGGAGACTCACCTATCATTCTTGTACTTTAGTCATTCGTCATTAGTCATTGGACATTTGTCATTGGACTTTCGTCATTCGTCATTTACTTCGCTACCGCTCCGTAAGTTCGGCTTCGCCTCGGATTAAAATTCAAAATTGTCAAAAACCTCAGTGTCGCACCGTGCAACCGGCGTCCATTCTAAATCATCATTTGACTTTTAAAGAATTTCGCGCGGGGAAAGAGTGGGAATATACCCGGCCCCTCCCCTACACCCGAAGGTCGGAAATCAGCCCGGGTCGCAGGTGCGGGAAAGCCGTAGGAAAGGTTAAATTGGGTTATGGGTTATGGGTTTTGCGTTTTGAGTTTTGGGTTTTGGGTTTTGGGTAATGGGTTTTGAGGTATACCCGGAGACTCACCCCATCTTTCTTGTACTTTAGTCATTCGTCATTGGAAATTTGTCATTGGACATTCGTCATTTGTCATGTGACATTCGTCATTCGTCAAAATTCACTACTTTAGCGCGCTTTTATTCGGTTCTGAGTTTTGGGTTTTGGGTTTAACCAACCCTGGACAACGACCCATGACTCGCAACCCATAACCCGATACCACAATGAGACTCGAAGATTTTGACAATGATGAAGACAAGGTAATCCAGGAACGCCTCAAGCAAAAGCCATGGCATGAGATCCGGACAAACGATTCCTGGGCGATCTTCAAGATCATGAGTGAATTCGTCAACGGATATGAGACGATGAGCCGGATCGGGCCGTGCGTTTCCATCTTCGGTTCGGCACGCACCAAGCCCGAGGATCCGTTCTACCTTTTGACCGAAAAGATTGCGTACAAAATTTCAAAGGCGGGTTACGGCGTGATTACGGGCGGAGGCCCCGGCATCATGGAAGCCGGAAACAAGGGAGCGCACACGGGCGGCGGAACTTCCGTTGGGCTCAATATCGAGCTTCCCTTCGAGCAGCATTTCAATCCCTATATCGACAAGGACAAAAACCTGAATTTCGATTACTTCTTTGTGCGAAAGGTCATGTTTGTCAAGTATTCACAAGGATTCGTGATCATGCCGGGCGGATTTGGAACGCTCGACGAAATGTTCGAGGCCATCACCCTGATCCAGACCAAGAAAATTGCGAAGTTCCCCATCATCCTGGTCGGCAGCGCGTTTTGGCAAGGCCTGATGGACTGGATCAAGACCGTCCTGGTCGAGCGCCACGCCAACGTCAGCCCTGAGGATTTGAACCTTATACGGATTGTGGACACTGAGGACGAGGTCGTCGAAGTTTTGGACAATTTCTACAAGAAGTATACGCTGAGCCCGAATTTTTGATTTGGTTGACGGTTGACGGTTTACGGATGACAGTTAACGGTGCCAAGCAAGCGTGCGTTGGCGACTGACGACTGACGACTGACGACTGACGACTTACGACTGACAACTGACAACTGACGACTGACAACTGACGACAGACCGTTCAAAAACGCAACCTCCTTTGCCGCATTGCATCTTTAGCGTTATATTGCGGTTGCCCTATGCTGAAGAAATTCCTGTTTACCGTCCTGCTGTTTTCGTGCTTTTCCGTGCAGGCGCAGCATCGTATCAGGATTTTTGCCGAAGTCGACCACAAAAGGAAGGTGATCGGGGTCAGACAGGAAATTGTCTTTGTAAACAATTCGGCGGAACGCCTTGAATTCCTCGTGCTCAGCGATTGGAACAATGCGTTCTTGGGCAAGGAAACACCGCTGGCCAAACGGTTCTCGGACGAATTCATACGCGCTTTCCACCTGGCCAAAGACCACGAACGAGGGCAAACTTCCAACATCTCGATCCTGGACGCAAACCGGCACTTTCTGCAATGGCAAAGGCCAAACGGTAAACCGGACCTGCTGGAAGTTCAGCTTCGGGAGCCGCTTGCCCCAGGCGACAGCACCCGGATCGAACTGACCTATTTTTTGAAAATACCGTCGGACCGCTTCACCAAATTCGGCTATAGCGATGACGGCTTCCTCCTGCGCGATGTTTTCCTGATGCCCGCCCGGATCGAAAAGGGGGAATTTGTCCGGTACAGCCATGAAAACCTGGATGACAGCGCCCTCGCCCCATTCGACATTTCTTTGGAAATCAGGACTTTGCCCGGTTTTGAAGTTTTTTCCGATCTTGACCAGGGCCAACCGCACGACCAAAAGGATTACAGGACTTTCAGCCTGCAGGGGTCCAATCGCACCGATTTCACGATCGCCATCGGCCAAAAAGAGGATTACCACTCGTTCAAAAATGCATCGGTCGAGGTGGTGAACGGATTGATGGACTCGCGTGTGGATGACATCAGCCGCGCCATGATCGTGGACCGGGTCGTGGAGTATGTCCAGGCCAACATCGGCGATTTTCCCCACGAAAAAATTATCGTCACGCAGGCCGATTACGACCGGAACCCTTTCTACGGCCTCAACCAGCTGCCGTCTTTCATCAGGCCTTTTCCCGATGATTTCGTATACGAGATTAAGTTCCTGAAAACCTATCTCCACAATTTTCTTTCACAAAGCCTCCAGCTCGATCCCCGAAAGGACAATTATATATTCGACGCACTCCAGGTCTACACGATGATGCGGTACATGGACGAGTACCATCCAAGCGCGAAGATGATGGGGAGCCTGTCCAACCTGCGGATACTGAAAGGCTACAATTTCATGAACGTCGGATTCAACGAGCAATACAGCTATTTCTACATGCTCATGGCGCGAAAGAACCTGGACCAGCCCATCGGCGAACCGAAGGATGAACTGATTAAGTTCAACGAACAGATTGCCGGAAAATACCGCGCCGGGCTGAGCCTTTCCTACCTCGATCATTACCTGGGAGGAGATATTGTGCCTGCGGCGATCCGGAACTTTTATGCCGAAGCCTCCAAAAGGAAGGTTTCGCAAACCGATTTTGAATCTGCGCTGAAAAGCCGCGCCGGAAAAGACATCGACTGGTTCTTCGACACCGTCATCCACTCGCGAAGATTGATCGATTTCAAGTTCGATAAGGTGGCACCTACCGCCGACAGCATTTCGTTTACCTTTAAAAACCGCACGGGGACCCAGGTTCCGATCCCGGTTTCGGGCGTGAGCCGGGGAAAGGAGCTTTTCAAATTCTGGATCGACAACCCCGCAACGGATTCCCTTTTTACCGTGCCGAGGTTGGGCGCCGACAAGATCGTCATCAATTATGCGAACGAGGTTCCCGAATACAACCTTCGGAACAATTGGCGTTCCCTCAGGGAATTTTCCATCAGCAACCGCCCGATCCGGTTCAGGCCGGTCAAGGACCTTGAAGACCCGTATTACAACCAGGTCCTTTACGTACCGACGCTCACCTATAACCTATATGACGGGCTCTCGCCGGGGATCCGCTTTCACAATAAGACCATTCTGGACAAGCCCATCGTCTTTGACTTCAATCCGGTTTATTCCACCAATCAAAAAACGTTTACGGGGTCGTTCCTGGCCGCCGTCAACCAAAACATTCGCGAGGGAAGGTTGTACCTGATCCGGTATTCGGCCAGCGGAAATTACTTTCACTATGCGCCCGATGCCGCCTATCTAAGGTTGAATCCGATGGTGATGTTCCGCATCCGTGAAGACAACTTCAGGGACAACCGGAACCAGACCATTCTTTTGCGACAAGTCATCGTGGACCGGCAGGAAACGGATTATGTGATCGATAATTCCGAGGAAAATTACACCGTATTCGATGCCAAATACATCAACTCGCGCACCGAGGCCACGCGGCACCAGCGATTCGTGGCCGATTTCCAGGCGGCGGGCAAATTTGGCAAGGCGATCGCGGAGGCCGGTTTCAGGCGCCTTTTTGCCAATAACCGACAGGTCGACATCCGGGTTTTTGCGGGTACGTTTCTGTACAACAACACCGATTCGGATTACTTCAGCTTCGCGCTGGACCGGCCAACCGATTACCTCTTCGATTACAATTATTACGGAAGGTCCGAATCGACGGGCATTTTCAGCCAGCAGCTCGTGGTTTCCGAAGGCGGCTTCAAGTCAAAACTGGCCACGCCTTACGCCAACCGGTGGATGGCCACTACAAACGTCGGTGTGAACGTGTGGAACTGGGTGGAGGTCTACGCCGATGCCGGATGGATCAAGAACCGCGGGCAGGACCCCCACTTCGTCTATGACAGCGGCATCCGCCTGAATTTGGTCACCGATTACTTCGAACTATATTTTCCCGTCAATTCCTCCAACGGATGGGAAATCGCCCAACCCAATTACCACGAGAAGATCCGTTTCATCGTCACCCTGGACCCGAGGATTTTGGTGGGGTTGTTTACGAGGAAATGGTTTTGAGATGTCAGCTATCAGTCGTCAGTCATCAGTCGTCAGTCGTCAGCTGATGGAGCAAATCGGGAGCCGATTGCTTATAGCCGTGTTGGCAAGGTCGGCATTGAGGATTCTTTCGACTTTATAGTAATTCGCCAATTCGCTAATTCGCTAATTCGCTAATTAACTTCGCTATCGCTTCGTTCTGTTGGGCTTCGCCTCGGGTTGCCAATTAACCCATTCTCCCGGCCTTCTCCGGCGTTTGCCATCATCCCCATCTTTCCTTACATTTGTAACCGCCAACATTTTCCTATGATTCCAGAAGCAGAAACCAGCAACAGGGAACTTTCGTTCGACGATTTCAAGAAAGAAGTGCTAACCGATTACCGGATTGCGGTGGTCAGCCGCGAATGCAGCCTTTTGGGCAGGCGCGAGGTCCTGACGGGAAAAGCCAAGTTCGGGATATTCGGCGACGGCAAGGAAGTACCGCAGCTGGCGATGGCGAAAGCTTTCCGGAAGGGTGATTTCCGCTCCGGATATTATCGGGACCAGACCTTTATGATGGCGATCGGGGAACTTTCGGTGCAGCAATTCTTTGCCGGATTGTATGGCCACGCCGACCTGGACCATGACCCGATGAGCGCCGGCAGGCAGATGGGCGGCCATTTCGCAACCCATTCCCTGAATCCCGACGGAAGCTGGAAGAACCTGACCATGCAAAAGAATTCCAGCGCCGATATCTCCCCTACAGCCGGCCAAATGCCGCGCCTGCTTGGGCTTGCACAGGCTTCAAAAATTTACCGCAATGTCCAGGGCATCCGCAATGCAACCAATTTCTCGATTTACGGCAACGAGGTAGCCTGGGGAACCATTGGGAACGCCAGCACCAGCGAAGGCCTTTTCTTCGAAACGATCAACGCGGCGGGCGTGTTGCAGGTTCCGATGGTGATGAGCGTTTGGGACGATGAATACGGAATTTCGGTGCACGCCAAATACCAGACGACCAAGGAAAACATTTCCGAAATCCTGAAGGGTTTCCAGCGCCAGGAAGCGGGTCCGGACACGCGCCCGCAAAATACGCGGGGCTATGAGATCCTTCGCGCGAAGGGCTGGGATTACGCCGAACTGGTGGCCGTTTATGAAAAGGCCTCCAAGATCGCCCGCGAACAGCACGTTCCGGTCCTGATCCACGTCACCGAAGTCACCCAGCCGCAGGGGCACTCCACATCAGGCTCGCACGAACGCTACAAAAATGCCGAAAGGCTGGACTGGGAAACGCGTTTCGACTGCGTGAGGCAGATGCGCGAATGGATGCTGAGCTTCGGCCTGGCCACTGCGGAGGTCCTTGACCAGATCGAGGCCGATGCCAAGAAAGAGGTCAACGAGGGCCGAAGGGCCGCTTGGGAAGCCTACACCCGGCCGATCAAGGAGGAGCGCGACCAGCTCGCGGCACTCCTCGACCAAATGGCTGCCGACAGCCCCAATCGGGTATTCATCCAAAAACATGCATCCGAAATCCGCGATATCAAGGAACCGATAAGGAAAGACTTGTTGGTGACTGCCCGACGTGCGCTTCGCATGGTAGCCGCCGAAAAGGGGCGCGAGGGCCTTGCCGAGTGGATCACCGCATACCGCAATAAGGTACAACCGGCCTTTAGCGCGAACCTCTATTCGGAATCGGCACAAAATATTTTTTCGGTGCGCGCCGTGCAGCCCACTTATTCTGCCGATGCGCAGGAAGTGGACGGCCGCATGATCATCCGCGACAATTTCGACGCCCTGTTCTCCAGGCATCCTGAAGCGCTTGTCTTTGGCGAGGATGCCGGCAATATCGGCGACGTGAACCAGGGCCTCGAAGGCCTGCAGGAAAAGTACGGTGAAATGCGCGTGGCCGATGCGGGGATCCGCGAAGCCACCATCCTCGGACAGGGAATCGGCCTGGCGATGCGCGGGTTGCGTCCGATTGCCGAAATCCAGTATCTGGACTATCTGCTTTACGCGATCCAGATCATGAGCGACGACCTTGCTACTCTGCAATACCGTACACGCGGCAGGCAGAAAGCGCCGGTGATCATCCGCACGCGCGGGCACAGGCTCGAAGGCATCTGGCATTCCGGATCGCCAATGGGGATGATACTCGGGGCGATCCGGGGCATCCATGTCCTGGTTCCCCGAAACATGACCAAGGCTGCCGGATTCTACAATACTTTGATGGAATGCGATGAACCGGCCCTGGTGATCGAATGCCTCAACGGATACCGCCTCAAGGAAAAAATGCCGTCCAACATCGGTGAGTTCCGGACGCCCGTGGGTGTCGTTGAAACCATCCGCGAGGGAAGCGACATCACATTGGTCTCCTACGGTTCAACCTTGCGTCTTGTCCAGCAGGCCGCCGACGAACTGGCATCGGCAGGGATCGAATGCGAGATCATCGACGTTCAATCGCTGCTGCCCTTTGATACGGCGCACGACATTGCCAAAAGTGTCAAAAAAACCAGCAGGCTGCTTGTCATCGACGAGGATGTTCCCGGCGGTGCATCGGCCTTTATCCTGCAACAGGTGATCGAGGGCCAGGATGCGTACAAATTCCTGGATTCAAAGCCGCAGACCCTCTCGGCGAAAGAGCACCGGCCTGCGTACGGTACCGATGGAGACTATTTTTCAAAGCCTTCCGCGGAAGACATTTTTGAAAAAGTGTACGATATGATGCGCGAATCGCGGCCAGACGATTTTCCTGCCCTGTACTAAGTGTTAAAATGCTGGCAGTATGATTTATATCATATTTTGCCCCGGGTCATGGCTGTAATTTTACACCATAATCTAAAAGCATTTTCACTCATGGGACTATATCAGGAATCACTTAGGAGTTACGAAGAAAATTTTTACGCCAACGTGGCCATTGCGGTCATCGCACAGAGCTGCCTGGGTGCAATTGCGGCGATGTACATCCTGCAAAACGGCACCTCGCTTCTTCAGATGTCACAACTTTTTATCGTGATCGCACTTTGCATGGCGCACAACGGGGCCGTGCTTTCCAACCAAAAGCCCAAAACGATCTTTAACATCCTGATCGTCAACGTCATCATCAATACCCTGATTGCCGTTGTCAACATGGCGATGTAGGTTCAGCTGCCCCTGCCGGCTATCAAAAGGATCCCCTACGATCCTTTTTTTTATTTAAGGGCGTTGCGCGGATGGCGTAATTTTTCTACTTTAGGAATCACTAAATCATGAACCGATGAAAAAAGCATGGATCCTGTGCAGCGCACTCGTGTTGCTCGCCGCCTGTAAGAAGGAAGAAAAGGAAGTTGAATCGACGACCGTCACCGATACCGAAGTGGTGACCGATACCGTGGTCAGGGAAGTCCCGCCACCGCCACCGCCGACAGTCGAGGAATCCGATGGAACGTCTGTCTCGATCAATTCGGATGGAGTCAGCGTCGATTCCAAGGATGGGAGCAACAAGACCACCGTCAATGTTTCCAAGGACAACGCCGAAGTGGACATCAAGAAATAAGACCGCCGGCAAAAGCCGGCTTTTTTATGTTGGAAAATATCCTGAATGCGCTCCCGCCCTGCCCTGTTCTCGCACTCCCGGGCCCATGCGCACCCATCGATCTTTCGGCATCGGGGCCAAACGCCGGTGCCCAAATTTCCGATGCCTTTATCGAAACATTGCTTTTGCAGGCGGGCGTACGGTTCCTGGCGGGCGGCTATATGGAAAAACGCCAACTATACCGTCGGAGTGAACTCTTTGGGCAGGACCGCGACATCCATATCGGGATCGATCTTTGGGCTCCCGCGGGAACGCCGGTTCTGGCCCCGCTGGACGGAACCATCCACAGCTTCAACTATAACCCGGGAATTGGGAATTACGGCCCGACGATCATCCTTCAACATAAAATCGACGGATTGACGTTCTATACCCTGTACGGGCATTTATCGGCAGCAGACCTGGAAGAACTCGAGGTGGGCGACATCATTCCGGCTGGTTCCGAACTTGGTTGCCTGGGTTCAAGGCACGAAAACGGCGATTATGCGCCGCACCTGCATTTCCAGATCATCCGGGACCTTGAAGGCAACATCGGAGATTATCCCGGTGTCTGCCGCGCCGCCGACGTGCCCCATTACGCATCGAATTGTCCCGACCCTAATCTGCTTTTAAAACTTGACATCAAATGAGAAGAATCGCCATCATCCTTTGCATCCTGAGCATGGCAGTTGCCTGTAAGTCCAAGAAGCCGACGACTTCCACATCGGCACCCAAACCGCCCGAACCCAAGGTGGTCAGGATCGCTCCGGAAAAAGTCGATGAGGACCAGAAACAAAAGGCTTACGAATTGGGCCGGCGCGTTTTGATGACCTGCAATACCTCCAAATTCAAGCCTTTCAATTCAAGCGAGGCCACGCCTGAGGTGATCAGGAACACCACCGAGGAAAGGCTGACCAAAACCTGTCACAATTTCCGTTTGAAGTACGGCGAATTCCGGGACATCCGGTTCGTCGAGGCCGTCCGCGACAAGTCGGCAAAAGTCAACATCTACCGATTCAAGGCCCTGTATTCCAAACCGATCGCCAACAAGGAGCTTCGGGTGACCGTCAATGAACAGAACCGCGTCTCGGCCATTAAGTCGCTCGACTGGAAGGATAAATTTTGATAACCCCGAATTCAACGGGATTTTTCGTAAATTGTCGGGCATAAGTTTACGCCCCATGTCCGACAATCCTAAAGTCCATTCGGAATTCCTATCAGGCGGAGGCGAAATGGGCGAGCGCATCCGCAATTTCGATTGGGCCTCCACCCCACTGGGACCTCCTGAAAATTGGGAACAGAGCCTGAAGACCTGCGTGCGGATCATGCTCAGTTCAAGCCAACCCATCTGGATCGGTTGGGGTCCCCAGCTCACCAAGCTTTACAATGATCCTTACAAATCCATCGTAGGCGGAAAGCACCCGGCCGCACTTGGCAAACCCGCATCGGTAGTCTGGAGCGATATCTGGCACGACATCGAGCCGATGCTCAACAAGGTAATGATTGAGGACGAGGGCACCTACGTAGAAAACCAGCTCCTGATCATGGAGCGAAACGATTACCCCGAAGAAACCTATTACACTTTTTCCTATACCCCCATCCCCGGCGACAAGGGCGGAACGGGCGGTATGATCTGCGCCAACACCGACGACACCTCCAGGATCCTCAACGAACGGTCGTTGCAGGTGCTGCGGGATTTGGGTAAACTTTCCTTCAAGGACAACGAACCGGCGGATATCTACGTAAAAACCGCCAATGTCCTTCGCGAAAACAACAAGGATTTCCCCTTCGCTCTCTTTTATGAAGTGGACGAACGCGAACTCGTAGCCCGTGCGGTTGCCTGGGCTGGTGACAAGGATGAATATTGGGCATTGCCGATGCAGGTGAATATCGATCCGGCCAACGATGAGAACCGCAACATCACCGCGGCGGTTTTGACGGGCGAAGTCGTCCTCTCACAAAACAGCGGCCGGCGGCCTGATGTTCCCATGGGTTTTTGGGACATTCCGCCGAGGCAGTTCCTGCACATTCCGCTCCGGATTGCCAACAGCAGGCTGCCTGCGGCCGTGCTGACCGTCGGACTCAATCCCTATCGCAAATACGACAAGGAATACCAACAATTCATCCGGCTGCTATCGGATCAGTTAGCGCTTGTCCTGAACAACATGCAAGCGCTGAACGAGGAGCGGAAACGGGCTGAAGCGCTGGCTGAAATAGATCAGGCCAAGACGCTTTTCTTCAATAATATAAGCCATGAGTTCCGCACCCCGCTGACCTTGATTTTGGGTCCAATTGAGGAATTGTTGGGCAGAAGCCCGGAATTCGCACCGGAGACCATGCAGGCCCTCGAAACCACGCACCGCAACGCGTTGCGCCTGCTTAAATTGGTAAATACCTTACTGGATTTCAGCCGGATCGAAAGCGGCAGGCACCGCGCGCAATTCGCCCCTACCCGCCTGGATACGCTGACGGCAAATCTCGCGGGGAACTTCAGGTCGGTGATGGAAAAGGGCGGCCTTGAATTTGAGGTCGAGACCACCCCTTTTGACCAGCCGGTTTTCGTCGATGCCGATCTCTGGGAGAAAATCGTCTTCAACCTGCTTTCCAATGCCTTTAAATTCACGCTCGCCGGTAAAGTTACCCTTACCTTGCGGCAGGAAAAAAACTCCGCGGTACTGCAGGTTCACGATACTGGATCGGGGATTCCGGCGGCCGAACTTCCCAAATTGTTCACCCGGTTCCACCGGATCCACACCACCGCCGGACGCACTTATGAAGGCAGCGGCATCGGGCTTTCGATGATCCGCGAATTGGTCAGGATGCACGGCGGCAGCATCCGCGCCGAAAGCATCGAGGGCCGGGGAAGCACTTTCACCGTGGAGATTCCGTTGGGCAATGCGCACCTGCCCAAGGAGCAGGTCTTCAGCGACGCCGAGGCCCTGACGGTCATCAGCGAAATCTACATCAGTGAAGCCGAATCGCTTCTGGAGGCTTCGGAACCGGAACATGCCGGGGAAGACCTTCACAAGCCCCGCGTACTGGTCGTGGACGACAATCCCGACATGCGCGACCACATAGAATCGATACTCTCAAGACAGTACAATGTGGTCACGGCATCCAATGGCGTCGAAGCACTTGAAGCTGCCCGCCGCCGGACGCCCGACCTGGTCCTGAGCGACATCATGATGCCGGTAATGGACGGCATCCAAGTGTTGGCGCGCCTGCGCGAAAATCCGAAGTTCAATACCATTCCCATCATCCTGCTTTCGGCCAGGGCCGGCGAGGAAGCAAGGATCGAAGGAATCGATACCGGTGCCGATGACTATCTTGTAAAACCCTTTTCATCCCGCGAGCTTCTTGCGCGCATTCAGGCGCAACTCAAGATGGCGCAAGCTCGTTCCCATGCCGAGCGTCAGATACGCAACCTCTTCAATCAGGCTCCCGCGGCCATCAACATCTTTAGGGGCCCCAAACACCTGGTGGAGTTGGCAAACCCCAAAATGCTTGAACTCTGGGACAAAACGGCTGAGGAGGTCATGAACCGTCCGCTGATCGAAGCGCTCCCCGAATTGGCGGGCCAGGGCTTTGACAAAATACTCGACGGGGTTTTGGAAACCGGGCAACGCGTCGTCCAGCCCGAAACGATCGTACAACTCTTGCGCGGCGGGAAACTCGCCGACATATTTGTCAAGGTAATTTATGAACCGCTTTACGACGAAGCCGGCGCGGTGGTGGGAATCATGACCGTGGCCGACGATATCACCGAGGCGGTGCTGACGCGCAAGGCAATCGAGGAAAGCCAGAACAGGCTTGCCGTGGCGCTTGATGCCGGCCAGATGGGGACTTTTGATTTTTACCCGCTCACCGGCAAGTTGATCTGGTCTGAAAAAACCCGTGAACTATTTGGCATTTCGCCCGATGCACCGGTGACTTATGAAACCTTCATACAGGCCATCCACCCTGACGACCGCGAAGCTGCTCGCCTAATCTCGCAAAACGCCCTTCAGGGAATCAACAACGGCGAATACGAAAACGAATACCGGACCATCGGGCCCGACGGCCGGATCAGATGGGTAAGGGCGAAGGGGCGTGCCGAATTTGATGGCGATGGAAATCCCACAAGGTTTTCAGGTATCACGCAGGACATTACCTCGCGAAAGGCGTACGAACAATCCCTTGCCGAATCCGAGGCGCGGTTCCGCTCCATCGCCGACCAGTCGCCGATGATCGTTTTCATGACCGAAGCCGATGACAGCGCAAGCGTCAGCTATTTCAACCAGATGTGGCTCCAATTTACCGGGCAGGATGAAGATGATGCGCTCGGCCACGGTTGGCATGGGATCGTCCATCCCGACGACATCCCCAAAGTCTCGCAGATCTACAAACAGGCTTACGAAAACCGAATTTCCTACATCCTCGACGCCATTCGCCTAAAACGATACGACGGGCAGTACCGATGGTATATGTTCAAAAGCAATCCGCGACTGGCCAAAAACGGTGAATTCCTTGGATACCTGGGCGTCGGAATCGAGATCCACGACCAGAAAATCGCGGCGGACACGATCATGGAAAGCGAGAGCCGCTTCAGGATGCTGGCCGAAAAACTTCCGCACATGGTATGGGTCGCCAACGCGCGCGGCGAGGAGGAATTTGTCTCCGGTCAATGGGAATCCTATACCGGCATCAAGGGTTCGGGCCTGGGCGATGTCTCAGGAATGATCCATCCGGACGATGCCATGGCCTTCAGGTCGGCGTGGGACCGGAGCATGCAGACGGGCCTCAACCTACGCGTGGATGTGCGGTTCAGGAACGGCGACGGCCAATACCGGTGGCATTCCGTCATTGGCGAACCGGTCCGCGACAGCGAAGGCACGCTGACCAAATGGGTAGGTGTCATTGCCGATATCCATCACGAGCGAACCTTCTCGCAAAAACTCGAACAGGTCGTTGAAATGCGCACCAATGAACTGATGGTCAAGAATGACGACCTCGAAAAAATGAACCGCGAACTGGAATCATTTGCCTACATATCCAGCCATGACCTCCAGGAACCGCTGCGCAAGATCCAGACCTTCGCCTCGCGGATCATGGACCGTGAATACGATTCGCTTTCGGAGACGGGACGAAGTTATTTCCAGCGGATGCAGGACGCAGCCTTGCGCATGCAGACCCTCATCGAGGACCTACTCGCCTATTCCCGGACGACCAATGAAGACCGCAAGATCGAACGCGCCGACCTCAACGTTGTGCTCGATGAGATCTGCGAGGAATTCGGGGAGGAGATCGCGGCCAAAGGGGCCCGGATCACGGCGGGAAAACTCGGCTCGGCAATGATCATCCCCTTTCAGTTCAGGCAATTGTTGCACAACCTTTTTGTCAATTCGCTAAAATTCGCCAGGGCGGATGTCCCGGCCGAAATAACGGTGACCAGCGAAACGATCGACGGCAATCCCGCAATCCATCCCAAATTGATTCCGGGCAGGCCCTACACGCACCTTCGGGTTTCGGACAACGGGATCGGGTTTGAACCCGAATACGGCGAAAAGATTTTTGAGGTTTTTCAGCGCCTTCACGGACGGGACAAATACAGCGGAACGGGCATCGGGCTGGCCATAGTCAAGAAGATCATCGACAATCACGGCGGGTATATCGCGGCGACCGGCCGTCCCAACCAGGGAGCGACGTTCGATATTTACCTTCCGGCGTAAAGTATCCGGGGATTTTTTCGTAGATTTAATATCATGACCGAAAAGGTATTCAGGAATGCGTTTTCAATGATCCCCGGCGTGGCTGCATTGCTCGCCCCGGACGAGCCGCTCTTTACCGTCCTTGCCTGCAGCGAGGAATTTGCGCGGATCGGCAAAAGCACTCCGCAGGACCTTATCGGCAAACCCCTTCTCGACATTTTTCCCGAAAACCCCGAATTGCAGGGGAAATCCCAGGTCTTGCTGCGGCAGTCTTTCAGGCGCGTGCTCAGGACCGGAAAGCCGGACGAGATGCCCCTGCAGCGTTACGACCTTTTTTCGGCCAAAGGAAAATTCGAGGAGCGCTATTGGCGGATCCAGAACCGTCCCTATCTCGACGAAAACGGCAACATTGCCGGCATCATGCACGCCGCCGAAGATATTACCTTCGAGGTTCTCGACGAGCGGCGTGAGCGGAGGATCAGGGGTTTCGAGCAGGCTTTTGAGCTCTTCATGGATGCGCCGCAGGCCATCTGCGTGGTAACGGGCCCCGAATTGATCATCGGGCTTGCAAACCGCACTTTACTGAACCTGCTTTGTGCCGATGCGTCCATCGTTGGCAAACCCTTGCGCCAGGCATTGCCCGGTGCCCAGGTCGAAGTCATGAGCGAGATCCTGAACCATGTCCGCGAATCGGGAAAACCGTTTGAGGATTCGCAGATGCCCGTCATATTGCAGTGCGGCGAGGATCTGCGACAGCACTACTTCCACGTAACCTGCCAGCCCTTTTTTGAATTCGGGCACGAGGCGGCGTCCGGAGTATTGGCTTACGGGCACGATGTGACCGATAAGGTTGAGGCGATCCACCAGCTTCGCGAAAAGCAGCAACGCTATCGGATGCTGATCGAGGAAGCCCCCATCGCCACCGCGGTATATCACGGGCCGGACCTGGAAATCCGGTACATCAATGATATCATGCTTTCTTATTGGGGAAAGGACCATTCGGTACAGGGCAAGACTTTTTTGGAGGCGATTCCCGAGATTTCCAACCAGCCCTTTTTCGAACAACTCCGGGAGACGTTCCTGACAGGCAAAACCTTTGAGGGATTCGGCGTGGAGGCGACGCTGCTGCACGACGGAAAGCCCAAAAATGCGTATTTTAATTACATGTTCAAGGCCCTTCGCGATGAGCAGGGGGCCATTTACGGGATCCATCACACGGCCATCGATGTCACCAAACAGGTGCTCAACCAGCAAAAACTCGAAAAAAGCGAACGTGAATTCAGGGAACTTTCGCATTCGCTCGAGGAGAAGGTTTTGGAGCGGACGTTCCTCATCTCACAACTCAACGAGACCTTCCGGCATGCGGAACGCACGGGGAAATTCGGAAGTTATCGCTATAACCTGAAATCGGGTGAAATCACCTATTCCGATAATCTTTACCGCATTTTTGGTACCGAGGTCGGGGCGTTTCCGCCTTCGCTGGAGCATTTCATGTCGCTGGTGCATCCCGACGATCTCGAGAGGGTCCAACGCGATGCCGAAGAGCGATTCCTGCAGGGCAGACCGTGGGAGCACGACTACCGATTGATAAAGCCCGACGGCCAGGTCATCTGGGTCCGCGGAAGCACCGATAAGATCGTTGCGGCCGACAACAACGAATACCTGATCGGCACGTTGCAGGACATCACTCAGGAGAAGATCCGCGAACGGCAATTGACCGAGAACAATGCGAAACTCGTGGAAATGAACCGCGAACTGGAATCCTTTGCCTACATCTCCAGCCATGATCTGCAGGAACCGCTTCGCAAGATCCAGACGTTCGCCTCGCGGATCATCGAGGAAGAACAGGCCCAACTCAGCGAACGCGCGACCGGTTATTTTGAACGGATCATGAATGCGGCGCATCGAATGCAGATTTTGATCGACGACCTTCTCGCCTATTCCCGGACCAATGTTGAAGACCGCAATTTTGAACGGGTGCACCTGTCAAACCTGATTGCGGAGATTTCGGAGGAATTGAGCGAAGACCTGGAGGTCTATCACGCCATGATCGAGACCGGCAAACTCGGATACGTGACCATTATCCCTTTCCAGTTCAGGCAATTGCTGCACAACCTGATCGGCAACGCCCTGAAGTTTTCCAGGCCGGAAAAGCTGCCGCACATCTACATCACAGGAACTTCGGGAATGGGCGCTTCCTTTGGGATCCCGAAGCTCGATCCGGCGACGCGTTACAGCCACATCCGCTTTTCGGATAACGGCATCGGCTTCCCCCCCGAATTTGCCGATAAGATCTTTGAAGTTTTCCAACGGCTGCACACCAGGGAAAAATACAGTGGCACGGGAATCGGTCTGTCGATCGTGCGAAAAATAGTCGAGAACCACGACGGCTACATTACCGCGACCGGAGAGCCCAACAAGGGCGCGACATTCGATATTTACATCCCCGAAAGGGAAATCTGATAACAATGGAAAAACGTCATTACAGGATCGAGATCGACGCGCCGGCGGAGAAAGTCTGGAAGGTACTTTGGGAAAAGGATACCTACACCGACTGGACCGGCGTATTTTGCGAGGGCTCTTATGTGAAGTCTGACTTTACCGAGCGCAGCCGCGCACACTTCCTCACCCCGGGCGGCGACGGGATGTACAGTACCGTGGAGGAGAACAAGGAGAATTCAGTGATGTCCTTCAGGCACATCGGGATGCTCAAAAACGGTGAGGAAATGCCCTTGGATGAAGAAACAAAGCGATGGAGCGGAGCCATGGAAACCTACCGGCTTCACGAGGCCGGCGGCAGGACCGTCCTTGAGGTAGACCTGGACATCACCGAGGAACACGTCGGGTATTTCGACAAGGCTTTCCCTAACGGTTTGCAACGCGTGAAGGAACTTGCCGAAAATTAAAGCGGCAGGTCTTCCCAACCTGAATCCAGGTACCACAATTTTGCGTCTTTTACCATGAGGGGCGACCTGAAATTGTTGGTATAAAGCGCGCCCGTGCCCAATCCCTGTGGCATGTCCACTCCAAGGCTGTAGGCGAACTGCGCGATCGCATTGAGGCCTACGGACGATTCGAGCGCCGAGGTAATCCACCATCCAATCCCCAATTCCCTTGCGGTGGCTATCCATTGCCTTGTGGCTGCAAAACCTCCGAGCAGGCTCGGCTTTAAAATGATGTATGGCGGGCGGATCACCAGAAGCAATTTCCGCATTCCGTGTGGCTGCACGATGCCGATCAGTTCTTCGTCGAGCGCGATGGGAATTTGGGATGATTTTACCAGCCCTGCCATAGTGTCATGCTGATTAACCGAAATCGGTTGTTCGATGCTATGAATTTCATAGCCAGCCAATTGATTTAATTTACCTAAAGCCGATTCTGCGGTAAAGGCACCGTTCGCATCCACCCTGATTTCCAGTTCACCGGGAGGAAAATGACGTCGGATTTCAGCCAGGATTTTAAGTTCCTGTGCAAAGTCGATTGCCCCGATCTTGAGCTTCAGGCAACGAAAACCGGACTCGATTTTTGACGCGATCTGACGGCGCATGTTGTCGATCTCGCCCATCCAGATCAATCCATTGATGGGGATGCCGTCCATGCCTTTGGTAAAAGCTGACGGAAAAAGGATCATCGGGTCTTGCGATCGCAAGGAAAGAAAGGCCATCTCCACGCCAAAGCGGATGCTCGGCCAATCCCAAAGCTCACGGTCAAGCCAATCGGGGCCCATGGCGATGTTCTCGCACGCCCATGCCACTTTGGTTTCGTAATCCGGCCGGTCGTCCATACTCAACCCCCGGAGCAATCCGCATTCCCCGACGCCCCGCTGATCTCCATCTTCGATCACGATGAACC
>JAEWCF010000009.1 GCA_023390775.1 Bacteroidota bacterium
TCGTAATCCTGGTGGGTGCAGATCACTTCGCCATGCTGCGAGACCGCTTCCCGAATACGGTCAAATACGACTAAAACCCCAGGATCAGTTTGGCGATCGAAAAGTAGATGAGGATCCCGAAAATGTCGTTGCTCGTGGTGATGAACGGCCCCGTGGCAAGCGCCGGGTCGATCCCGAATTTATCGAGCAGGATGGGGATGAAGGTTCCGATCAGTGAGGCAATGATAATGACCGAAACCAGCGCGATGCTCACCACCACTCCGATGATCATCGGGACGTGGAGCAACATGGCGCTTCCCGCAAACAGGATCGTGGCCAGGATCACGCCGTTGAGCAGTGTGAGGGAAACCTCCTTGACCAACCGGTTGAAAAGTGAACCCGAAATCGCATTGTTGGCAAGGCCCTGAACGATGATCGCCGAAGACTGCACCCCAACATTTCCCGCCATCGCGGCAATCAGCGGCATGAAGAAGAAAAGCGTGGAATGGTCATCCATCGCCGATTGAAACGTCTCCAAGACCCGCACCGAGATGAATCCGCCCAAGAGCGCCAAAACGAGCCACGGCAAACGCGCGCGCGTGAGTTCCAGGATGCTGTCGTCGGCCTCGACGTCCTGCGAGATACCCGCCGCGAGCTGGTAATCCTTGTCGGCTTCGTCTTTGATCACGTCCACGATGTCGTCGATGGTGATCCGGCCCACGAGTCGGCCCATCTCGTCCACCACGGGAATTGCTTCCAAATCGTATTTCTGCATGATCCGCGCGACCTCGACATCCTCGGTATCCACCTTGACCGAATTCAGCTTGCGGATATACACTTCGCGGATCGGCTTTTTGGTGGATGTGGTCAAAAGGTCCTTAAGGGAAAGCCGCCCAAGCAGGCGGTCCTCATCGTCCACCACGTAGATCGAATGAACGCGCGAAATGTTCTCGGCCTGGATGCGCATTTCCTTGACGCAGGTGAGCACGTTCCAGTTTTCATTGACCTTTACGAGTTCCTTGTGCATGAGCCCGCCCGCGGTGTGCTCGTCGTAACGCAAGAGCTCGACGATATCCTTGGCGTGCTCCATATCCTGAAGCTCGAGGATGACCTCTTCCTTTTTCTCGGGCGAAAGTTCGGCGATGATGTCGGCCGCGTCGTTGGTCTCAAGTTCGTCGAGTTCCTCGGCAATTTCCTTCGGCGAAAGTTGGCTAAGGATGTCCTCGCGCAAATCGTCCTCGAGTTCTAGCAGGATCTCGGCGGTTTTCTCGCTGTCGAGCACCTTGAAGATGTAAACTGCGTCGGCAAGGTCGAGCTCTTCCAGTACCTCGGCGATGTCGGCATGGTGCATGTCGTTGAGCAGGGCTTCGAGTTCCCTGTCATTCTTTTGGTCAATGAGCTGCTCGAGCTGCTGGATGAGTTCCTTGCTGATCTTAAACTCCATCGGCTTCGATTTTCTGAGTCAACGCGATGAACTGCTCATAGGAAAGCTGTTCCGGGCGGAGGTCAAAGATAGTGTCTTCGCGCAAATTATTGGTCAGGTTGAGCGATTTTAGGCTGTTCCGAAGGGTTTTGCGCCGTTGCCCGAAAGCCGTCTTGACGATATTGAAAAACAACTTTTCGTTGCACGGAAGCGCAAAATCGCCCTTTCTCCGAAGCCTCAAAACTCCCGATTTCACCTTCGGCGGCGGCGAAAACACGTTTTCATCAACGGTAAACAGATATTCGGCGTCATAAAAAGCCTGGACCAAAACCGAGAGGATCCCGTAAGCCTTGCTGCCTTTCTTCTCGCAGATGCGTTCGGCTACCTCCTTTTGGAACATGCCGGCAAACTCGGGTATGCGGTCGCGGAAATCCAGCATCCGGAAGATGATCTGTGTGGAAATATTGTACGGAAAGTTTCCGATGACCGCGAAAGGCCTACCGTCAAAAAGTTGGTGGATATCGTGTTTGAGGAAATCGCCCTCAATGATGTGCCCGTGCAATTTGGGATAATGCGCGTTCAGGTACGCCACCGATTCGGTATCGATCTCGATGACCGTCACCGTCGAAGGTTGCCCGAGCAGATATTTGGTGAGCACGCCCATGCCCGGCCCGATTTCGAGGATGTCGTTGTACCCCTTGTGGCTTAGGGTTTCGGCAATGCGCGCGGCCGTACCCTCGTCCCTGAGAAAATGCTGCCCGAGGTGCTTCTTGGCCTTTACCTTATCCATTTAGATGGCCTGATGGTCGCAGATGAGCTGAAGTTCGGTGCGGAAGGAATGGACCTTGTCGCCAAATTTTGCCGCGGTTTCCTGCCTCAGCCTCGGTGCATCCTCCTGATAGTATTTATCAAGCGTCGCCTTGCTGTCGGTAAAAAACTGCACCGAATACGTCACGCCCCATTCCTCCTCCACCAATACCTTGACAAGGCGCGCCTTGCTGAATTTACCGGTGGCGAGCACTTCCGGGATATGGGTATGCTGCATCCAGTCGAGCCACTCCTCGTGCAGGCCTTCCTCGATGTTCGATGTTACGTTGTAGATGATCATGGTTTGCTATAATGTGCTGTCGCCCCGCAATGTGCGGAATTGGCGTCGCGATTCGGTGAAATAGATGCTGTCCTGGTGCCCGAAAATGATCTTTTCGTAAAGGGCCTTGGCAGCTTCGGGATTGTTGAGATTCTTCTGCTGTACCGATGCCGAGTAAAAAAGCGCCTCGTCTACATAGATCCCATCGGCATGCTTGTCGATGATCTCGGAATAGCGGGCAAGCGCTTCATGGTACTGACCCGTTTTCTCGTAAATCCTGCCAATCCGGAGCAGGGTCGCACCCTCGATTTCGTCTCCCTGATGCTCGGCCAGGATTTTCTGGAATGCCGATAGCGCTTCGGAGGTTTTGTTGCGGTAGAGCAGGTAGTCGGCCCTGGCGAATTTGGTGAGCGCGGTCCTTGTGGAATCGGCCACCGAATTGTCATTGATCAGCAGGAAATATTCGAGCGCGTCATTGGCGATGAGTTGTGTCGACGCCGACTTGAGCGCCCTGAACTGTTGCAGCGCCCAGTCAAAATCGGCTTTGAAATAACTCGTGCGCGCGGCCTTGAGGCTTGCTTCGTGGCCGATGACGTCGTTTTTCATGTCCTCCTCAATCTGCGAATAATACAATAAAGCCTGATTGAACTTTTCCTCGAACAGAAAAACATCTGCCAAAGCCATCTTGACTTGGGCCTGTTGTTGCCGCGAGAGCTGCATTTCCAGCGTCGACTTGAGGATTGCCTTGCCGCGCTCGGGATCGTTCAGGCTAAAAGTGGAAAGCTGGGACTGGAGCAATTGCAACCGCAGGGTGTACGGCGTCATCCCGAATTCGGCGAGAAGCTTGTCAATATCGGTCTGGATCTGGCCAAAATCCGATGGTTTCGCCGCCCTGATCCGCATGTCTGCCAAATGGTAATGCGCCTCGACCAGCAATTCAAGATCGGTGGTATTTTCAAGCACAAACTGAAAAATCTCGCGGGCCGCATCCTGGTCGCCTTCCTCGAGGGCGAGTTGCGCAAGGTTGACGATGTTGGAAAAGGTCTCCGGATTGCGCTTGTAAATCGCCTTTTCCTGGATGAAAGCCTTGCCGTATTCCTTCTGTTGCACAAAATACCAGCTGAGGAATTCATTCCAGAACAGGTCCTGGTTTTTTTGGGCACGAACCAAAAGCGCCTTGCGCAACATGTCGTTGAAACTTTCCTCCGCATCCTCGTTCATGAATCGCGAGAGCTGGTTCTGGATCATGATCACGCTGTGCGGATTGGTGTAAGCCTCGTCCAGGAAGGTGTTGATCATCATCTCGGGATTGCCCGCCTGCCCGTAGAGCATCGCCATCTGATAATTGAAATTCATCTTGGGCTCGACCTCGCGCGCCGTCCTGTACGCCTGCAGCGCATACTCCACCAGGACACGCTTCTCGAAAACCGCCGCGGTCTGGTAGACTTCCTGCGGGTTTTGGCGAATGCGGTCAATTGCCTGATCGTAGTATGATTTTGCTTTCGCCGGGTTTTTTAAAAGCTGATAGTTGTAACCGAGCTCGGCCAACAAGTGTCCTTCCTTACGCTGCGCGAGCCTGTCCTCGATGAGTTTTTGGGCCTTGTCATATTGTTGCAACTGCTGCCTGCTTTCCACCAGACGCTGGAAATAAAAGGGGTTGTTCGGGTTGGATTTGAGCAATTCCTCGAAGGCCACGACCGATTTCTCGAATTCGCCCTTTTCAAAATAATGCTGCGCCAGCTGCTCGTTTTGCGAGAAGGCAACAAGGCTGGTGAAAAGGTAAAGGATGATGGCAAAAAGACGCATCTGCAATAAATGTTTACTAATATAACGCTTTTGGCCCCCGATGCCGTGTGCACCGATCCATTTTAACTAGTCGATCATGTCGAATCCGCAATACGGGCGCAGGACTTCGGGGATCCGGATGCCCTCCGGCGTCTGGTAATTCTCCAGTATTCCGGCCAAAACCCGCGGCAGTGCGAGCGCGCTTCCGTTGAGCGTGTGCGCCAACTGGTTCTTGCCGTCCTTGTCGCGGAAACGCAACTTGAGCCTGTTGGCCTGGAAAGTTTCGAAGTTGGAAACCGAACTGATTTCCAGCCATCGGTCCTGAGCGGTGGAAAATACCTCGAAGTCGTAGGTCAGCGCCGATGTGAAGCCCATGTCGCCGCCGCACAGCCTGAGCACGCGGTAGGGCAACTGCAATTCGTCGAGAATGGATTTCACGTGCTCGACCATGCCGTCGAGCGCCTCGTAGGATTTGTCGGGATGTTCGATGCGGACGATCTCCACCTTGTCAAACTGATGCAGGCGATTGAGCCCGCGCACGTGCGCTCCGTACGATCCGGCCTCGCGCCTGAAGCACGGCGTGTAACCCGTACACATCACGGGAAGGTCGGCTTCGGGCAGGATGACGTCGCGAAAGAGGTTGGTCACGGGAACCTCGGCTGTGGGGATCAGGTAAAGGTCGTCGAGCCCCACGTGGTACATCTGGCCTTCCTTGTCGGGCAATTGACCCGTTCCGTAACCCGAAGCCTCGTTCACCAAATGCGGGACCTGGTATTCCCTGTAGCCCGCGGCGGTGTTCTTATCGAGGAAGTAGGAAATCAGCGCGCGTTGAAGCCTCGCCCCCTTGCCTTTGTAAACGGGAAATCCGGCGCCGGTGATCTTCACGCCGAGTTCGAAATCGATAATGTCGTATTTCCTGACGAGTTCCCAATGCGGGAGCGCTCCCTCGTGCAATTTGGGAATTTCGCCCGACTGGTAGACGTTCAGGTTGTCATCCGGGGTCTTGCCTTCGGGGACGATATCGGCCGGAAGGTTGGGAATGGCGTAGAGTTTCTGTGCGAGTTCCTGCGCCAATGCGTCGCTGGATTCACCGAGCTCGCGGCTCCTTTCCTTTAGCTGGGTTGACTTTTCCTTGAGGATCGCCGCCTTTGATTTCTCGCCGGCTTTCATCATTTCGCCGATGTCCTTGGAAAGCCGGTTGGATTCTGCCAGCACCGATTCGAGTTCGGCCTGCACGGAGCGGCGCTGTTCGTCGGTAGACAAGACCTGGGCAATCATGCTTTCGGCATCGAGATTTCGCTTGGCGAGCGCCCTGATGACGCGTTCACGGTTCTCCCGGATAAAGGCAATCTGTAACATCTGCGATTTTTTAGAGGAGCAAAATTAAGGAAGTTTGCAGTTGACGGTTTATGTTGAGAGAAAAAAACCGTCAGAATCACATCAATATTGAATATTTCGATTTTTTTGCCGGGCGAGATGCGCATGTTGACTTCAGTTTTAGTCCGGTTACCCGAAGCCCCGAATCGGCCTTGCATACTTTTACCTATATTTGCCGATATTCCTCCAAAATGAAAAATAACTTCTTGCTGGCCATACTTTTATCCTGCGCCGGCGTTTTTGCACAGGATGTCGAATCCATTGCCGAAAGCGAGATGAAATCGGCTTCCTCGTTGATGGCCTTTGTTGCAAATCCAAACACCGCCAATTACGACGTTACCTACCATAAACTCGAGTTTACCGTGGACCCTGCCGTTTATTTCATCAGCGGCAAAGTAACCACAACCTTCACCGCGTTGGCGAACATGAATACCGTCACCTTTGACCTGACCAATGACCTCGCGGTGTCATCGGTAAAAAAGGACGGGGTCAACCTTGCGTTCTCGCAGGCGTCGGCAAACGAACTGGTGATCACGCTCCCGTCGACATTGGCAAGCGGGTCATCGGCAACCGTGGAAATCAACTATTCCGGCCCGCCCGATTTCGGCGAACAGGCCTTCATCACCTCGCAACACAACGGCACTCCGGTGCTTTGGACGCTCTCGGAACCCTTCGGCGCGAAGGATTGGTGGCCGTGCAAACAGGATTTGAACGACAAGGTCAATTCCATAGATGTCTACATTACCGCACCTTCACAATATACGTCGGTATCAAACGGACTCGAGCAATCGCAGACGGTCGTCGGTCCGCAAAAAATCACGCACTTCCACCACGGCTACCCGATCCCTGCTTACCTGATCGCGATCGCGGTGACCAATTATTCGGTTTATACCTTGCAGGCCGGCCTTGGCACTACCGAAAGCCCCTTTTTCCCCATCGTGAATTACGCCTATCCTGAAACTGCGGCAACAAACCAGGCCAGCGTGGAGGTCACGCCTGAAATCATGAATCTCTTTGAATCGCTGTTTGGGCCTTATCCCTTCCGGAACGAAAAGTACGGGCACGCGCAATTCGGTTACGGCGGCGGCATGGAACACACCACGGTTTCGTTTATGACGGCCGGCGGATCGGGTGCCTATAGCCGAAGCCTTATCGCCCACGAACTCGGCCACCAATGGTTTGGAAACAAGGTTACCTGCGGGTCATGGCGCGACATCTGGCTCAATGAGGGCTTTGCCGAATACATGTCGGGGCTGGTTGTGGAAAATCTCGACGGCCCGACGCAGTTTGTCAATTGGAAGAACGGCAAGATCGACAACATCACTACCCAGGCCGGGGGCGCGGTTTACCTCACCGAAGCCGAAGCGCTGAACGTCAACCGGATCTTTTCCAGCAGGCTCACCTACAACAAGGGTTCGATGGTGGCGCATATGCTTCGGTTCAAGCTGGGAGACGCGGCCTTTTTCCAGGGACTTCAGAATTACCTGAATGCGCCGGGGCTGTCCTATGCGTACGCGCTCACTCCCGATCTGAAATCGCACCTCGAGGCGGCATCGGGCCAAAATCTTGACGAATTCTTCAACGACTGGATCTATAAGCAAGGCTACCCGATGTATGAAATCACGGCACAAAATATCGGGCCCGGCCAGGTACGCATTACCGTAAGTCAGGAAACGTCGCATTTTTCGGTGCCGTTCTTTGAAATGCCCGTTCCCGTGCGGCTCATGGGAGCCGGTGGCCAACAGTTGGACCTTGTCCTCAACAACACGGTCAACAACCAGCAATTCATTGAGAATGTTCCGTTTGCGGTGACTTCCGTTGTTTTCAATCCGGGCAAGGACATCATTTCCAAGAATTCGACCGCTACCCTTGACACGGGCATGTTCGAGCTTCGGGACGCGATTGCCTTATATCCCAATCCCGGTTCGGAGGCGGTCAATATCCAGTTTCCCGCGGGAATCGTGGTGGAATCGGTTTCGTTTTTCAATTCGCTCGGTCAGATGGCCCTTAAACTTGGCGCTGACGGACCATACGATGTGTCGGCGCTTCCGCAGGGCGTATATCTTGTTTTGATAAAGTCCGATGCGGGCCAGAAAACGCTGAAGTTTGTTCGGCAGTAAAAGATCTGCACTATTAACAAACATTTAGTCATTGGCTCGGCCGCATCCGTTTTGAAGTAAACGGAAAACGCTATTTTTGCCCGCATATCTCTGATTATGGAAATTTTTATCAAGCTCTCGCAGTTCCTCCTGAGCTTATCGCTGCTGATCGTGCTCCACGAATTGGGTCACTTCATCCCTGCAAAGGCCTTCAAGACGCGGGTGGAAAAATTCTACCTGTTCTTTGACGTCAAATTCTCCCTGCTCAAGAAAAAAATCGGCGAAACCGAATACGGAATCGGCTGGCTGCCCCTCGGCGGTTATGTCAAGATCGCTGGAATGATCGACGAGAGCATGGACAAGGAACAGATGGCGCTTCCGCCCAAACCGTGGGAATTCAGGAGCAAACCGGCGTGGCAAAGGCTCATCATCATGCTGGGCGGGGTTACGGTGAACTTTATCTTGGCATTCGTGATCTACATCGGGATGGCGTTCGTGTACGGCGAGCTGTACATCGAGAACAGGGATGTGAAGGACGGTATTTGGGTTTCGAATCCCGTCGTAAGCAAGATTGGCCTGCAGACGGGCGATAAGATCCTGGCGGTCGACGGTGCGCCCGTACACAAATTCCACGAACTCAACGAAAAAATCCTGCTGGGCAAGTCAATAGAAATCGAACGCAACGGACAACGTCAGACGATCGATCTTCCCGTTAATTTTATCGATCAGTTGCTCTCGGGCGAAAAGATTTCGATGGTGCAATTGCGGATTCCGTTCGTGGTGTCGGGAACCCTGGAAGACTCCCCGAATGCGGGCAAGATCGAACCGAAGGACATCATTACCAGCTTCAATGGAAAACCGGTGCAATACGCCGACCAGGTGCTGGCCGAAGTCGAGGCTGCAAAGGGCAAGACCGTTCCCGTGACCGTCAAGCGCGGCGACCAGGAGGTCCGCTTGGCCCTAAAAGTTTCCGACAGTGCGAAGATGGGAATCGGCTATGCGGCCGGACTGCCCTATGACAATATTGAAAAGCTTGGCCTTTACAAGGTTAACCGCGAACAATACGGATTTTTCGAATCGATTCCGGTAGGGATCGAAAAAGGCAAGAACCAATTGGCCGGATACGGGAAACAACTTAAAGCCATCGTAAACCCGGAAACCGGAGCTTACAAGGGCGTTGGCGGTTTCAAGGCGATTTACGACATCTTTCCGCAGACGTGGAGCTGGGAAGCGTTTTGGACGATCACGGCGTTGCTTTCCATCATGCTGGGGGTCATGAACCTTTTGCCGATTCCCGCCCTCGACGGCGGACACGTCATGTTTTTGCTTTATGAAATGATCACGCGGCGCAAACCGAGCGACAAATTCATGGAGTACGCCCAGATGACCGGATTCGTGTTACTCATTGCGCTTGTGCTGTTTGCGAACGGAAACGACATTTACAAGGCGATTGTCGGCAAATAATTTTTCAAAATTTCGGACGAAATATTTTGGAAAATAGATTTTCGCCTTATATTTGCAACCGCTTTTAAGGGCTTACGCCCACTAAGGTCAAGACACACCTATCCTCCATAGCGAGTATAGATTAAAATATACAGTTTCCTCCTTAGCTCAGTTGGTTAGAGCATCTGACTGTTAATCAGAGGGTCCTTGGTTCGAGCCCAAGAGGGGGAGCTTAAAAATCCTGGCAGAAATGCCGGGATTTTTTATTTAGGGGCTATTGCGCCAGTTTCCTCCTTAGCTCAGTTGGACTTTAATAGTTTTGGGCATCTGACTGTTAATCAGAGGGTATGGTTCGAGCCCAAGAGGGGGAGCTTAAAAATCCTGGCAGAAATGCCGGGATTTTTTATTTATGTGCCGTCAGCGGTCAGCTGTCAGCTATCAGTTTGATCCCGTTCTACCCAGATGGTTCTCGGTATGGTCGACATTTACTCCGCTGCGCTACGTACAATTCGCACTTCGTGCTCGGGTCGTCATTAGGCGTTCGACAGGCGTCAGCCGTCAGCTGTCAGCTATCAGCGTGATATCGTTCTATCCAAATGTTCCTCTGTATGTTCGTTCGACATTTGACATTAGACGTTCGACAGGCGTCAGCCGTCAGCTATCAGATTAGTCCTGTCCTGCAAAGATGTTTCTCGGTATGTTCGTTCGACATTTGACATTAGACATTCGACAGGCTTCAGCGGTCAGCTGTCAGCTGTCAGCTATCAGTTTGATCCCGTTGTATCCAGATGTTTCTCGGTATGTTCGTTCGACATTTGACATTAGACATTCGACAGGCTTCAGCCGTCAGCTATCAGTTTGATCCCGTTCTACACAGATGGTTCTCGGTATGATCGTTCGTCATTTGTCATTT
>JAEWCF010000058.1 GCA_023390775.1 Bacteroidota bacterium
ATTTCCTAATTTCCTAATTTCCTAATTTCCTAATTTCCTAATTAAAGGTGGCTAAACTCTGTTCCTGCAAAGGTCTCGATCCCAACTGCAAAAAGTGCTTCGGAAGCGGATACATCGATTCGCCGGATGAGGCGCGTCTGAAAGTAAAGGCCGAAAAGCCGAAGAAAGTCGCGGGTTCCCAGGATCTTTCGGCACTTTCAATGCCCGAAATCGAAACGAGGGCCAAGACCCTTATTGCCGAACTCGACCTGCGCTCCAAAAAGCAGATGCAGATTTTGAATTCGATTCCGTTCAATACCAATACGTTCAGGCGGGATTTTCCGGAGAAATTCGAATTGCTTGAGAAATTAGAGAATGAGAAGGTGCGGCTGCGGATTGACCTGTTCGAAGTTGACAAAGAAATCGTGGCGAAGAATTACGACGTCAAGTTGCGGTTTGGCCATTTTTTAAGTGACAAGGATGTGGATGCAAGTTCGAACCGGGAGTTGAAGACGCTGATCAGGGAGTATAAGAAATTGAAGAGCAAGGGGGCTAAATAAGTAATCGATAAAAGAAAAAAAAAGGGGACAATTGTCCCCTTTTTGTGTTAAATGCGGTTTTGCCATTTGAAATAAGAGGAGGACAGCCAGTGGCTGTCAGGTACTGAAGCTTTAGCTTCATCTAGACGCCGAACCGCATGGAGCGCAGCGGAATAAAACCTTTGAGGTGGTTTTTTAGTTGTATTTTTTGCCAAATTATCCGACGATGTTGATAATTTTTCCCGGGACAACGATCACCTTATTCGGCGTACGCCCATCCATCTGCTTCACCGTCCTTTCATCGGCCAGCGCAGCCTTCTCAATCTCCTCCTTGCTCAAATCCATCGGCAGTTCAAGCATGAATTTGGTTTTGCCATTGAACGATACCGGATATTCCTTGGTACTCTCCACCAGGTATTCCGGGTTGAACTTCGGGAACGTGACTTCGCTGATGCTGCCCTCGTGGCCCAACCTGTGCCAGAGTTCCTCGGCAATGTGCGGCGCATAGGGTGAAATCAGGATGGCAAGCGGTTCCAGCACCGAGCGCTCGCGGCACTTGGCGGCCGTGAGTTCGTTTACGCAGATCATGAACTGGCTCACCGATGTGTTGAACGAAAAATTCTCGATATCGTCGTGAACCTTCTTGATTGTTTTGTGCAGCGTTTTCAAGGCTTCGGCCGAGGCTGGATTTGAAGTCACGATCAGGCCGTTGTCATCAAAATAAAGCCTCCACAATTTTTTAAGGAACCCAAAAACTCCCGTGATTCCTGCGGTATTCCACGGTTTTGCCTGCTCGAGCGGGCCCAGGAACATCTCGTATAGACGCAATGTATCGGCGCCGAATTCATCGCAGATGTCATCCGGGTTGACGACGTTGTATTTTGACTTGGACATCTTTTCGACCTCACGCACTACCTGGAATTTACCATTGTCGAGTTCGAAGTCGGCATTGGCGAAATCAGGGCGCCAGGTTTTGAAATTTTCGATGTCGAGTTCGTCCGACGCGTTGACCAGCGACACATCGACGTGGATCTGCTGAACTTTGCGATCGCCCACCAAACTCCTGGAAACGAAGGTGTTCGTACCTTCCAATCGCATCGCAAAAGCGCTCATTCCGAGGATCATCCCCTGATTGATGAGTTTTTTGAACGGCTCGTCCTGATGGATCAACCCGCGGTCCTTTAAAAATTTGTTCCAGAAACGCGAGTATAACAGATGCCCCGTGGCGTGTTCGCTTCCGCCGATGTAGAGATCGACGTTTTGCCAATACGCTTCGGCCTCGGTCGAAACGAATTTGCCCTCATTGTGCGGGTCCATGTACCGAAGCCAGTACCACGAACTTCCCGCCCATCCCGGCATCGTGTTGAGCTCGAGCGGGAAAACAGTCTTATTGTCGATCAAATCGTTTGAAACGACCTTATTTTCAGCGGTTGACCACGCCCAATGCGCCGAATTTCCAAGCGGCGGCTGGCCGTCTTCGGTTGGAAGGTATTTCTCCACCGACGGAAGTTCCAGCGGCAGGTGTTCCCATTCGATCATTTTGGGAAGCCCGTCAACGTAATAGACCGGGAACGGCTCGCCCCAATAACGCTGGCGGGAAAACACGGCATCGCGCAACCTGTAATTGGTTTTGCCGCGGCCCGCGCCGATTTCCTCGAGTTCCGAAACCACCTTTGCCGTGGCCTCTTTATAATTCATCCCGTTTAGAAAATCCGAATTTTTGAGCGTAAAATTATCTTTCGAAGTGAACGCTTCTTCACTGACATCCTCGCCCTCGAAAATATTTTCGATCTCAATGTTGAAGTGTTTTGCGAAATCGTGGTCGCGCTGGTCGCCGCAAGGAACGGCCATAACGGCTCCTGTTCCATAACCCGCGAGCACATAATCGCCGATCCAGATGGGGATGGGCATTTGCGTGAACGGATGTAGGGCATACGCTCCGGTAAATGCTCCGGTAATGTTCTTTACATCGGCCATGCGTTCGCGCTCGCTGCGGCGGGATGTCGATTCTATATAGTTCAGGACATCGTCTTTTTGCTCGTCGCGGACGATTTGCATCACAAGCGGATGCTCGGGAGCCAGGGTCAGGAACGTGACGCCGAAAATCGTGTCCGGGCGTGTCGTGAACACTTCGATAACGGGATCTTCAGGGTCTGCGATGGTGTCGGCCTCGTAACCCACAACCTGGAATTTCACCGATGCGCCTACCGATTTCCCGATCCAGTTGCGCTGGGCTTCCTTGAGCGATTCGGGCCAGTCGATGGTGTCCAGGTCCCGCAGCAGGCGGTCGGCGTAGGCCGAGATGCGCATGCTCCATTGCTTCATTTTCTTGCGGACCACGGGATAGCCTCCGCGTTCCGACACGCCGTTGACGATCTCGTCGTTGGCGAGCACGGTTCCCAAAGCCGCGCACCAGTTGACCTCGGTTTCGGCGAGATAGGTGAGGCGGTACTGGAGCAGGATTTTTTCCTGTTCCGATGGGGAAAGCGCCTTCCATTCGGCGGCGGTGAATTCACGGGCCGCATCATCGCGGACGGCGTTTAGTTTATCGGTGCCGAATTCTTCGAAATGTTGGATCAATGTGCAGATGCTGCGCGCAGAATCGGCGTCGCGGTCATACCAGGAGTTGAAAAGCTGGATGAAGATCCATTGTGTCCATTTGTAATACTGCGGGTCGCTGGTGCGGACCTCACGGCTCCAGTCAAAGGAAAAACCGATGCGGTCCAGTTGCTGGCGGTAGCGTGCGATGTTCTCCCGCGTGGTTTTCTCCGGATGCTGGCCGGTCTGGATCGCGTACTGCTCTGCCGGCAACCCGAAGGAATCGTAGCCTTGAGGATGCAGTACGTTGAACCCCTGGTGGCGTTTGAAACGCGCGACGATGTCACTGGCAATGTAGCCCAGCGGATGGCCGACGTGCAGCCCGGCTCCCGAAGGATAGGGGAACATGTCCAGTACGTAATATTTTGGCTTATCGGAATGGTTGGTGGCCGCAAAAGTCTGGTTGTTTGCCCAATATTGCTGCCAGCGCGACTCGATTTCCCTTGGATTGTATTTCATGGTTGGCTTGTTATGACTGGGATCACTGAAAATAGCCCCGATGGAAGCGGCGTACTTTTTTGCGCCGCCGCCTTGGCGCGGCCGCATAAAAGACACAGCGCACAGCGGGTGGAAAGTCCATTAAAAACGGGCTGCCCGTGCTCCAAAACCCCGGAACGGACGCAAATTTACGCCTTGTGCCCTCAACCGCAAAACTTTGGAAGTACAAACTCCAAAACCCGATTTTGTTTATTATTTTTACGGCGAAATTCCCTTTTATGATCTCTAAATTCGAGCGGTTCCAGAAACGGCGGCTGTTGTCTTCCTATTTTTCGGTGGTATTGAGTATCTTTTTGGTGCTTTTCCTCTTGGGGATCCTCGGCTTATTTGTGATCAATTCCAAAAAACTCTCCGACGATTTCAAGGAGGAGATCGCCATGACGGTGTTTTTCAAGAACGACGCGCAGGATTCCACCCTGACGGCCTTTGGCGAGGAGCTCAAGACGGCCCGTTTTGCGAAGGATTTTAAATATGTCCCGCGCGAGGTCGCGGCCGAGGAGCACAAAAAAGTCATCGGCGAGGATTTCATGGAATTCCTGGGCGTGAACCCGTTGCAGAATTCGTACGATATCCACCTCAAGGCGGATTATGTGGTGAACGATTCGATCGAGAAGATCGAGCGCAGGCTCAAGCAGAACGAGATGGTTTCGGACATCGTGTATGACAAACAACTGGTTACGCTGGTCAATGACAATATTGAGAAAATATCGATGTGGATATTAATCGTCAGCGGTTTCCTGGCGCTCGTGGCCGTCTTGCTTATCAACAGTTCGATGCGCCTGTCCATCCACTCCAACCGCTTCATCATCAAAACGATGCAAATGGTGGGGGCGACCAAATCATTCATCCGCAAGCCGTTCATCTGGCGAAGCATCACCCTTGGGATCATCGGGGCGGTATTGGCCGTGATCGCATTGATCGCGGTGTTGTTTTACGTGGAAACGAACTATCCGAATCTTGGCATCATCGAGGACCAGGTGATGGTGGGCGCGGTCTTGATTGGCGTGATCCTGGCGGGAATCCTCATCTCCTGGATCTCTACCTTTATCGCGACACAGCGCTTCCTCAATCTGAGGACGGATGACCTATATTAGGCAAGACCTTGAACATTAATTTTTTAACGCAAGAGGACATGGGAAAAGAAACCGATAACGAACAAAAGCAGGAATTTCTCTTTGAGGGAATCAATTATAAGATCCTGCTGGCGGGAATCGGCGTGATTGCGCTCGGTTTTATCCTGATGGCCGGCGGCGGAAGCGACGACCCAAAGGTCTTCAATGAGGAAATCTTCAATTTCAGGAGGATCAGGCTTGCGCCGACAGTCGTGCTGATCGGGTTTGGCATCACGATCTGGTCCATATTAAAAAACCCGAAAAAATAATCCGTTCCAAATTTTTATACGCCTATGGATATTTTCCACGCCATTGTCATTGCCATAATCGAAGGCCTGACCGAATACCTTCCCGTTTCCTCCACCGGCCACATGATCTTTGCTAGTTCGTACTTTGGCATCCAAGACCACGATTTTGTCAAGTTGTTCCAGGTCTCGATCCAATTTGGGGCGATCCTGGCGGTCGTCGTGCTCTATTGGCGGAAATTCTTTGATTTTTCGAGGTTGAATTTCTACGTCAAACTCGCCGCCGCGGTCATCCCGGCGTTGGTGTTGGGTTACATATTTGACGACTATATCGATGCGGTGCTGGGACAGCCCGTGCCCATTGCCATTACCCTCATCATCGGAGGCATCTTTCTGTTGTTCCTGGACGAATACTTCAAGAACCCGAGAATTCATTCTGAAGAGGAAGTGTCTGTCAAAAATGCCGTCGTCATCGGCTTTTGGCAATGCCTGGCCATGATGCCGGGAACGAGCCGATCCGCAGCCTCGATCATTGGCGGGATGCAGCAGGGTCTGACCCGTGAAACAGCCGCCGAATTTTCCTTTTTCCTCGCGGTACCGACCATGTTGGCGGTGTCAACCTACTCGATCTTTATCAAAACGTACCACGAAACCGGCCTCAAAGGATACGAAATGCTGCAGCACAAGGACAACCTGCTGGTTTTCCTGCTCGGTAATGCGATTGCCTTTGTGGTTGCGATCCTGGCCATCAAGTTCTTCATCAATATCATCAAGAAATACGGGTTCAAGCCTTGGGGCTATTACCGTATTGCTGCCGGGATCATTCTTTTGGTTTACTTCAACTATAACGACTGATGACGCCCGAAGATTTTTTATCGGGACAGATACTGCTGATTGACAAGTCCTTGCACTGGACGTCTTTTCAGGCCGTCAACAAACTCAAATGGCTCCTGAAGTCCAAATTGGGTATCAAAAAAATCAAGATCGGCCATGCCGGGACGCTTGATCCGCTTGCATCGGGACTGCTGATCGTCTGCACCGGAAAATTCACCAAACGGATTGAGGAACTTCAGGGACAGGCAAAGGAATATACCGGAACATTTACCTTGGGCGCCACCACGCCGAGTTATGACCTCGAAACCAAGATCGACCAAACGTTTCCAACTTCGCACATCACCACCGAAGCTGTCCACCTTGCCGCCGCAAACATGACCGGCGAAATTTTGCAGAAACCACCCATCTTCTCGGCCCTCAAAAAAGAAGGCAAGCGGCTTTACGAGCATGCACGTGCCGGCGAGGAGGTTGAAATTGCCGCCCGCCCGACGACGATACACGAATTCGAGATCACGCGGATCGCGATGCCTCATGTTGACTTCAGGATCGTTTGCAGCAAGGGCACCTATATCCGGTCGATGGCCTATGATTTTGGCCTGGCACTCGGCAGCGGTGCTCATTTGACGGCGCTGCGTCGTACGAGGATCGGGGAATACACCGTGGAAGATGCAGTGACGCCTGAAGTTTTCGAGGCAGAACTTTTGAGATCATAGGACGAATTTAGTTCGCGGACACGAAATCAAAGTGCGGTAATACCGCAAATGATTTTTTAAAATTAGTGCATCTGTGCACGAGCGCGCAAGACCTCAAAGGTTTCTAAAACCTTTGAGGTCTGTTGGATAAATTCGACGCCTTTCCCGCATTCTTTTCTCGAACCTTTTCCTACCTTTACTTCATAACATCCTCACAATGAAAAGGTTGCTCCTGCTTGCAATTCTGCTCCATTCATTCTGCCACGCCCAGCAAGACTCCCTCGCATCGGAACACAAGGCCACCGATCGCGAAGCCAGGCTGGCGAATCGGGCAATGGTATTCAAACTTGAAGTAGCCGTTCCAATCGTGGGCAATCCGTATTGGGATGAATACGACAACACCTCGCAGGACGACGATGAATCCAACCCCTGGTTCCTCCCCGCGGGCCTTAATGTCAAAGTGGGTGCAGGCATCAGGCTTACGCGTTTCTTTATCCTGGGTGCCGTCAGCGGCCTGGAGTCGCGCCTGGATCACAAATTGGTGGTTGCGCCTGTCCTTGGAGACCTCACTGTTCTCATCCCGGTTCCCGACGGAAGCCATCTCCTGGCGAATGCCGGCATCGGTCGGGTTTTTGCCTTGGGGCGTGACGGCCTTTCCGGTGATTATCGTCGCATCGGCATAGGATTCGGCAACAGCAATGGCGCTGCCTTGCTGGAACTGTCGCAATACGGACTGGCTTACAAGGGAAAGACCGCGCTCACCAATTTTTCAGTCGGCTTTATCGCGAAATTTTAATCGATTGAAGCCATCAGTGCTGCGAGTTCACGCTGGGTAGAAAGCCCCTTGTCGTGCAGGTACCACAATTGCAATTCGGTTTTGGCCTCCTCATCCACGACCCCTTTTTCGGCTTTATGCCTGGCAATAAGTGCGGCAGCATCCTTGGGCCGGGGCCCCCACTGTCCCAGAACGCGTCGATCCTGATCCAGAACAATCAGTTTAGGAATTGACCGTGCGCCATTGGTGAGGAACAGATCCATCAACTCCGGATTGTCGTCGCGAAAAACTATTTTAAGGTCAACGGTGTCAACCGATTTGGCCAAAATTTCCATGATCGGCAACAATTGGGCGGCATCCCCGCACCAACCCTCCGAGAGTACCAGCCAGGTGTAATGGCGCCCAAGTGAACTTAGGGAATTCACGATTTCTGCATCGGCCTTTACCGTTTTTTCCAAACGGTTCATCCGGGTTTGGTTGAGCAGCGAATAATGCGTCAGGTCCTCTGACTGAACGTGGCCCGACGATTTGCCCTCCGCCAGTAAATCCGTGACGATGCGCCGGTATTCGCCGTATGAAACCGCCTTTTCCAACGCGGCCGAAATGATGGATTCCATATTGATGATTTACTGCAAATTTACCGCATTTGAAGCAACTTAAAAGTTGATTTCGGTCATATTGGAAAATCACCTTTTGACTATATTTGCACAACTTAACACAACTCCAATGAAGTACAAAAGAATCCTGCTCAAACTCAGCGGCGAGGCCCTGATGGGAGACCGTCAATACGGAATCGATCCGGCCCGTCTCGCGCAGTACGCCGAGGAGATCTGGCAGATTCACCAAAAGGGCGTCCAGGTAGCGATCGTGATCGGCGGCGGAAACATCTTCCGCGGTGTCTCCGGTGCCAGCAACGGCATGGACCGCGTCCAGGGAGATTATATGGGCATGCTCGCCACCGTGATCAACGGAATGGCCCTGCAGGGCGCACTTGAGGACAAAGGCATGCTCACAAGATTGCAAACAGCCCTTAAAATCGAGGCGATCGCCGAACCCTATATCAAGCGCCGGGCGGTGCGCCACCTTGAAAAGGGCCGAATCGTCATTTTTGGGGCAGGCACGGGAAACCCGTACTTTACCACCGATACGGCAGCGGTGCTTCGGGGCGTGGAAATCGACGCCGATGTCATCCTCAAGGGAACCCGCGTGGATGGAGTCTACACTTCAGACCCGGAAAAAAATGCCGATGCCGTCAAGTACGACACCATATCATTCGACGACGTGATCCGCAAGGGACTCAACGTCATGGACACAACCGCTTTCACGCTCAGCCTGGAGAACCGACTACCCATCGTGGTCTTTGACATGAACCGCACGGGCAACCTATTGCGCATCTGCGAGGGCGAAAACGTGGGGACGGTCGTGAGTGTTTAGGAGCTTGTCCCGCTCTCCGCTGTATCTTTGGTAAGACCTCGAAGGTCTTGAAAACCTTCGAGGTCTCCAAAGGATGCCGCTGCGATCGGGGCTAGGGCAAACAACTATAAAAGTACATTCGGTAATACGAAAAACAAATGGAAGAAGAAATTGACTTTATCCTGGATTCCACCCAGGAAGCGATGCAAAGTTCAATCGCACACCTTGAAAAGGAATTCCTCAACATCCGCGCGGGCAAGGCTTCACCGGCCATGATCGGCGGCGTTTTCGTGGACTATTACGGTTCGGCGACACCCATCTCGCAGGTGGCCAACATCAACGTCCCCGATGCGCGCACCATCACCATCCAGCCCTGGGAGAAGAACATGCTGCATCCCATTGAGAAGGCGATCCAGGTGGCCAACCTCGGGTTCAACCCCATGAACAACGGCGACAACATCATCATCAGCGTTCCGCCGCTCACCGAGGAACGCCGCCGCGATTTGGCCAAACAGGCCAAAATGGAGGCCGAGGATGCCAAGATCGGGATCCGCAACTCGCGCAAGGACGCCAACACCGAAATCAAGAAGCTGGAAAAAGCCGGGCTTTCCGAGGATGTTTGCAAAAGCGCCGAGGAAGAGGTGCAAAACCTGACCAACAGTTATATCAAAAAAGTGGACGACCTGCTCGCCGTCAAGGAAGCCGAAATCATGAAGGTCTGATGCTCGATCACCCATAAATCCATCCGTCCCGGCCACCGTGGACGGATTTTTATTTTTTACCGATGAGAACTTTTTTCCTTTTATTGATACCGTTCTGGATGTGCGCGCAAGGCAATCCGGCCAACGGGATCATGGAAAAAGCGATCCGTTCCCGCCAGGCCAACGACCCGCAAAAGACTATCGGCCATTTCGCGTTGGACAGCTATTCAAGGCTAATCGTGACGGCCAACCCGGATTCGGTGCCATCGGTAATCGATACCGTGACGCGCCGGAAATGGTATGGAAAAAAATTCACCCGGATCGATTCGTCCGCCTACAAATTCAAGCGCTTGGTTTCGCGGCAGCACCTCTTCGAAACCGAAAAAGTTTCCCGCCTGGAGTTTGACGGCAGCCATTTCAAGGAAACCGTTACGGGGATGCGGATGTCGGGTTTCCGGGAGCCTATTTACGAGATCCTGGGCTTCAACCTTCAATCATTTTCGCTCTACAGCGAACGGTACGAACTTTTCGGGACGCAATACAACAGCCCGGTTTCCCGCGACGCGCGCCGGGATTATTTTTACAAACTTATCGATTCGGCCCAAATAGAAGGCCGCAAGACCTATGTGATCGGATTCAAGAACAAACGCAGCCGGCGCAAGGCCGGACTGCAGGGAAAACTCTGGATCGACGCGCAAACTTTCGGCATTGCACGGGCAGACTTCGGCATCCGCGGAATGATGCGCATCAACGGAGTACACAAATTCTCATGGCTGGAGGAAAAGGGAGTGTGGTTTCCTTCCGGAAGAGAATTTACCATCCGCAAGGGCAACAACGACGAGGACATCAGAATCCTGGGCGGTACCATAAAATTCGACGCCGAGAATTCGGGCAACCGCCGTGAACGCGAACCATCGGATTTCACTTATCTGCGCGCCATCACCGATTTCAGCAACCTCAACATTGATTCTCCGGTTAACATCCGCAGGAAATATACGGCAATAGAAGTCCGCGACAATGCCGTGAACCGCACCGACTCCTATTTTGAACCGTTCCGCCGCGACACGATCGATCACCGGCAGGCCCAAACCTACCGCGCTTTGGACAGCATCGTCACCCGCGAACGCATCGAGACCAAGCTCCGCTTCGGGCGCAAGATCATCAACGGTTACGTGCCTTTCGGGCCCATCGACATGGATCTTCGGTATCTGTTGAGCTTCAACAACTATGAGGGTTTCCGCATCGGTACCGGAGGCGTGACCAATGACAAACTGTCCAATAAATTCCGGATCGAGGGATATACGGCGTATGGAACCAAGGACGGAAAATTCAAGTATAACCTGGGCGCGGCCATACGCATCGGGAAGTATTCCAACTCGTGGATCGGCGGCAGCTTTACGGATGACATCCGCGAGATCGCCAGCACCTCGTTTACCGTGGACAAACGCGTTTTTAAATTGTATGACCCGCGTCCCATCAACGTTTCGACCTTTTACCGGCACGTAACCTGGCGCGGTTACATCGAGACGCGCATCATCCCCAAAACCGAGAGTATCTGGCAAATCCAGCAGAGCCGGATCGAGCCCCTGTTCGGGTACATATTCCACGTTGGTGACGAGGTTTTTTCAAAATACGATATGACCCTGGGACAGGTTTCCCTGCAATGGAACCCGTTCAGCGACTTCATGCAGACCCCCGCGGGCCGGTTCGAACACGAGAAGCGCTTCCCTAAGTTCACGTTCCAGCTGACGCATTCGGTTCCGGGACTGGCGGGGAATGATTTCAACTTCGGCAAGATCGACCTGCGCGCCGAGTACGAAAAACGTTACCTCAACGGCCAAAAATCGTCGTTCCTGATCGAGGCCGGACACGCATTTGGCGATGCGCCCCTCACCCATCTGTACAACACTTCGCCCAACAACCTGACCCGTGACCGCCTGCTGCAACGGGTCACCCTCGCAGGCAAAAATGCATTCGAAACCATGTATTTCAACGAATTTTTCTCGAGCCAGTACGCGATGTTCCAGATCAAGCACGCTTCGGGACGGATCACACTGCTAAAAAATGTCCGCCCGTCGGTAGTGTTTGCGACAAGAGCTGCCTGGGGAAACATGAAAAAACCGTGGCAACACGAAGGGATTTCCTACAAGACTTTGGATGAAGGCTATTTCGAGTCGGGATTTGAACTCAACCAGATCTTCAAGGGATTCGGGATTTCGGGGTTTTACCGATACGGGCCCAATCAACTGCCGCGATTTGAGGACAATCTCGCCATCAAGCTGAGTTTTATCCTCAACATCGGCCTCTAGCTCGAAACCGCCTTAAGCCCGACGATCGACCCAATCAGCGTGGTCAGGAAGAACACGCGCCAAAAGGTGACGGGTTCCTTGAAGATCAGGATCCCCAAAATCACGCTGCCGGTCGCGCCGATCCCGGTCCATACGGCGTACGCGGTCCCGATGGGAAGCGTCTGGGTCGCTTTGTAAAGAAGCACCATGCTGATGGTCAGGCAGACCAGGAAGCCAACCAGCCACCACGCCGATGCCGGGCCCTGCGTTTCGCGTGCTTTTCCAAGGCAGAGCGCAAATCCTACTTCAAACAACCCTGCGATAATGAGAATGATCCAATTCATGGCTTGATAATGAGTACCGAAGGAATATGGCTGAGCCAGCCGCTTTGGGAGTCCACGAGTTTTTTCCAGCTGTCAAGGCTGACAATGACCATATCCTGCGAGGCAAGGAACTCGCGTTCGGGGTCGCCGTCAGGGAGCGTGCGGACCTTATCCGGATGGCGCGCCGTAATCGCTTCGACCGCCAGGGAAACCGCATCGTGTTGTGTAACCGCACTTTTTGGATCGGCGAACGTCACCTTCGAATCGTTGTTGCGAACAAGCCTTTCGGCGTAAGTGACCAGGAATGCGTCGTGCTGGCTGAAAACCGGGATCAGCACGTGGTCGAGTTTTTCAAAATCCTTGTCGACAAGAATTCCCACCGGCACTTTTGACTTGGAAACGATCTGACGCGTACGTTCGTCAAACGGCGAATTCTCGAAGAGCCCTTCCTTGCCGATGAATTTATCGATCAAACGGTCAGGGTTGATGATCCGCGTGGTATATCCGAGGAGCCTTCCCAACAGCGTTCCTTCAAAGATCGACTGCCCGAGGCCAACGAGCAAAAGGTCATATCCGCCCTGGTTCGCGATCTCGGCGATATCCGAATCAATGTCGCTGGAGGCTTTGAAAAGCGTGACCACCTTTTGATTGAGCGCCTCCGATTCCCGGATCACGGGCGCGAAACTCTTGCGTTCCTGTTCCTCGAGGTCAAAAGTGTGAAGTTCGTTGCTGAGGGTAAGGTGCATCGCGGTAACCACAGGGGCATGCTCGCGCCGCACAAGCGAATGGGCCATGCGGAGCAGTGATTTTCCCCTGTCGGAATTTCCAAAAGAGATCAACACCTTGAAATCGCCGGGTTTATCGATTTCGGGGATGATCGCCTCGCGGGTCTTGAAAATGTAGTTGATAAGATCCAGCGCCGGCCCGGTCATAAACGTGGTCACGAGCGCCATGATCACCATCATGGTGAAGACTTCGGTGGTCAGGACGCCGAGGTCGTAGCCGATGTTGAGCACCACGAGTTCCATCAGCCCACGCGTGTTCATCAGCGCTCCGATGGTGAGCGAATCGCGCCAGTTTTGCCCGACAAATTTTGCCGCAAGCGCGCTGCCCAGGAATTTCCCCGCGACGGCCACGACGATGATCAGGCCCGTCATCTTGAGCAGGTAAGGATCGTTTATGAGCCCTATTTGCGTCCGAAGCCCCGTGAATACAAAGAACAACGGTAAAAGCAAAATCACCGAAACGTCTTCGACCTTTTCTATGATGATGCTCCTGAATCGCGTGTTCTCGGGCATGATCGCGCCGGCCATGAAGGCCCCGAAAAGCGCGTGGATCCCGATGACCTCGGTGGCGTATGAGGAAATGATCAGCGTCAGCAAAAAGATCGCGACCACCGGTTTGGAGAGGCTTTCGCGCGAGTATTTAAGGTCCCCGACGCGTTTGAGGAACGGCCTGACCACCTTGAGCATCAGGATCACGTAGGCGACCGCCAGGACGATGATGTAAATCGAACTTCCGAAACTTCCCGCCTTAACAATGGCAATCACGGCGGCCAAAAGGCACCAGGCGGTAATGTCGTCGGCGGCGGCGCACGTAATGACGACCTGTCCAAGATAGGTCTTGTGGATGCCGCGCTCCTGCACGATCCTGGCCAATACCGGAAATGCGGTGATGCTCATGGCAATACCCAGGAACAGCGCAAACGAGGTGAAATCGACGGCCGGCGGGGCAAACTCTTCATAAATAAAGAATGCGAGCGCAGTCCCCAGCGTGAACGGGATGATGATGCTCGCATGGCTGATCACCACTGCGTCGTTGGCCTTGTTTTTCAGGGCGCCCAAATCGAGTTCCATCCCGATGACGAACATGAACAATATCAGCCCGATTTGACTGAGGAACTGCAGGTTGCCCAGTGATTCGACGGGAAACAGCAATGCCGAATATTCGGGAAAGTAAAGGCCCAGAAGCGACGGGCCAAGCACGATCCCGGCGATCATTTCACCTATCACGGACGGTTGCCCGATTTTCCTGAAGATCCATCCGAAAAACCTGGCCACGAAAATAATGGCGATGATCTGGGCCAGCAAGATGGCAAGGGGATGCGAGAGGTTGTGCTGCATCGATTCCACAAACTGCTCGTATTGCGAAGCGCTGGCATTCGGACGGATGATTTCCCGGCCAGCCTCCAAATGGGTCCCCTGTTTGATCAAAAAATAGATCAGCACCGAGAAGCCTCCGGTGACGGCGATGTAAAACAGGGAATTCCTGAATTTGTTCATAGGCAAAACCAAAATATCCGGCGAGCCAAATATAGGGATTCCGCGAAAACGATTCCGGCTTAACGCAAATTTAAAGCAGCCGGTGGCAGGTTGAAAATTGGCAAAAGGGACACCGTTTTCCCTCTTTGTTTCGCTACCTTTGCACGCGTTTAAAAATCAACATGGTTAAGTGGTTCAGCCTTGGATTCTGGTCGCTCGTGGCCAGGATCGTCCTCCGCAACAGGACCGCGATGCTCGTCGGCATCGGGGTCGTGACGCTGCTGCTTGCGCTCCAGTGGAAAAACATCCGCTTTACCTATACCGAGGCCAACTTGCTTCCCAAGGATAATCCCGTCAATGTTGAATATGATGCCTTCCTGGACAAATTCGGCGAAGAAGGCAACCTGATCGTCATCGGGGTCAAGGATCCCAAATTTTTTACGCCCGAAGCTTTCGCTGCCTGGACCCGGATGATGAAGCAAATCAAATCGGCGCCGGAAGTAGACCTTGCCGTTTCCATCGAAGACCTGAAAGTCCTTTCCAAGAACGATTCACTTGCGCAATTCGAGCTTGAATCGCTCCTGCCGCAAGGGAAACTGTCAAAAGCGCAACTTGATTCGGCGAAAGCCAGGCTCTTTAACCGATTGCCTTTCTACCGGGGATTGCTGTACAATGCGCAATCGGGAACCCTTCGCAGCGCCATCTATCTCAAAAAGGAAATCGTCAACACGCCGGCGCGCAAGGATTTCGTGGTGGAGAAACTGGTCCCGCTCATCGAAAAATACGAATCGGAGACCGGCATCGACCTTCGAGTTTCGGGAATGCCGTACATCCGCACGCTCAACGCCGAAACCATCCTGGACGAAATCGGCATCTTTATCGCGGCCGCCCTTTTGGTGACCTCCCTGCTGTTCTTCTTCTTCTTCCGCAGCTTCCGCGCGACGATGATCACCTTGGGAATCGTCATCATCGGCGTGATGTGGTCATTTGGCGTCCTTGGGTTATTGGGATATGAGATCACGATCCTTACCGCGCTTGTCCCGTCGCTCATCATCGTGATCGGCGTCCCCAATTGCGTCTTTTTGACCAACAAATACCATCAGGAATACAAGGTCCACCGCAACAAGGTCAAGGCCCTGCAGCGCGTGACGACCAAAGTGGGCATGGCCATGCTGATGACCAACGTGACCACGGCCATCGGCTTCGCGACCTTCGTGTCCTCAAACAACGTTCTCTTGATCGAATTCGGTGTTGTCACATCCATCAACATCCTCGCGCTCTTCGTGCTTTCAATGATCGTGATCCCGGTCGTTCACAGCTACATACCGCCGCCGAAGGATCGCCACATCCGGCATTTGGAACGCGGTTCGGAGCAGGGCTTTATGAACTGGGTGCTCAATACGGTAAAGAACAACCGCTTCTCGATTTACGTGGTGGCCGTCTCGTTGCTTGTGATTTCGATTATCGGGATTTACGAGATGCGGATTTCAGGCAGCCTGATCGAGGACATGCCCAAGAATACGGGCTTCTTCAGGGATATTGAATTTTTCGAGGAAGAATTTGACGGCGTCATGCCACTTGAGATCATGATTGACACCAAGCGCAAGCGCGGCGCGATGAAACTTTCGACGCTCAACCGCATGGAGGAACTTGAGGAGACCATCGCCGAGATACCGCAACTTTCGGCGCCGGTGTCCATCGTCAGCCTTGTCAAATATTCAAAACAAGCCTATTACAACGGCAACCCCGATTACTACCAGCTTCCCACCGCGCAGGAGCAGAACTTCATCCTCTCGTATGCTAAAAAGGCAGCCGAAGGTCGAGGTGATTTGATGAAGAGTTACGTTGATTCGACGGGGCAATTCGCGAGGATCACCACGTTTATGAAGGACAAGACGGGCCAGGATGTGGCCATCGTCGAACAGAAACTTCGCGAAAAAGCCGACAAACTCTTCCCGCCCGACCGATACACCGTGACCATCACCGGCAAACCGCTCGTGTTCCAGAAAGGCACAGGCTACCTGCTGGACAATTTGATCTCGTCACTGGTCTTCGCGTTTTTCCTGACCTCGGTTCTGGTGGCCTTTATGTTCCGATCGGTCAAGATGGTACTCGTTTCCCTTATCCCGAACATGCTTCCGCTGATGCTGACCGCCGGAATCATGGGCTTTTTGGACATTCCGCTCAAGCCGTCGACGATTTTGGTCTTCGGGATTGCGTTCGGGCTTTCGGTTGACGATACCATCCGATTCCTGGCGCAGTACAGGGAAGAATTGAAAAAGAACAACTGGCGCATCCGCAAATCGGTTTACGCCACCTTCAGCGAGGCCGGTCTCAGCATGTTCTATACTTCGATCGTGCTTTTCTTCGGGTTCTCGGTGTTCATGCTTTCGAGTTTTGGCGGCACCATCGCCCTCGGCGGACTGGTCTCGATCACGCTTTTCTTCGGAATGCTCTCCAACCTGATGCTCCTTCCCGCTCTAGTGCTCACCCTTAACAAGACACTCGCCAACAAACAGGAATTCATCGAGCCCAAGATCGACATCATCGAGCATAGTGATGAGGAGATTGACCGGATTGAGGAGAAATAATGTACCAATGTGCAAATTCTTCAATATACCAATTACTGTCTAAGGAACCGAATTGGTATATTTTCACATTAAACCGTTGATATATTAACGCATTGGTATATTTCACAGTAAACCATTGATATATTAACGCATTGGTATATTTTCACATTAAACCTTTGGTACAGCAACTCATTGGTATATTTTCACATTGAATCATTGTTACATTAATTTATCTTTGCCTCCGCAAATCACTTCCTATGAAACACAGGGTTAAAGACCTGCTTTTGGCTTCGGGGCCGATGCAAGATGTCACGGTGCGCGGCTGGGTCCGCACGTTTCGCAACAACCAGTTTATCGCCTTGAACGACGGCTCGACCATCCACAACATCCAGTGCGTCGTTGATTTTGAGAATACGCCCGAAGAAACCCTGAAGAGGATTACGACCGGTGCGGCGCTTTCAATCACCGGGGACCTGGTCGAAAGCCAGGGAGCGGGCCAGAAGTTTGAGATCCAGGTGAAGCAGTTGGAGATTTTAGGCGATTCCGATGCCGAAAAGTTCCCGATGCAACCCAAGAAGCACTCGCTGGAATTTTTGCGTGAGAATGCGCATTTGCGGGTCCGGACCAACGCGTTCGGGGCGATCATGCGCGTGCGTTCGGCGCTTGCTTTTGCGATCCACCAATATTTCAGGGAAAAGGGATTTGTCTATGTGCACACACCGGTAATTACCGGGGCCGATGCCGAAGGCGCAGGCGAAATGTTCCAGGTGACCTCGCTTCCGCTTGACAATTTGCCCAAAAACGAGGAAGGCAACATCGATTACAGGCAGGACTTTTTCGGGAAGCATACCAACCTGACCGTATCGGGACAGCTCGAAGCCGAAACCTACGCGATGGCTTTGGGACAGGTGTATACGTTTGGGCCGACGTTCCGTGCCGAAAACTCAAACACCTCGCGCCACCTCGCCGAATTCTGGATGATCGAACCCGAAGTCGCCTTCAACGACCTCAACGACAACATGGACCTCGCGGAGGATTTCATCCGGTACGTCATCAAATACGCCATCGACAATTGCGCGGACGATTTGAAATTCCTCGAAACCCGATTGCTCGACGAGGAGAAATCAAAGCCGCAGGACCAGCGAAGCGAGATGAAACTTCTCGAAAAACTGAACTTTGTCCTCGAGAACAACTTCAAGCGCGTTTCCTATACCGAGGCCATCGACATCCTCAAGGACTCCACCCCAAACAAGAAGAAAAAATTCCAATATCTTATCACCGAGTGGGGCGCCGATCTGCAGAGCGAACACGAGCGTTACCTGGTGGAGAAACACTTCAAATCGCCGGTAATTTTGTTTGATTACCCGGCCAACATAAAGGCCTTCTACATGCGATTGAACGAGGACGGCAAGACCGTGCGCGCGATGGACATCCTATTCCCGGGAATCGGCGAGATCGTCGGCGGATCGCAGCGTGAGGAACGTTACGACGTATTGGTCGAAAAGATGCAGAAACTCGGCATCGATGAGGAAGAACTTTGGTGGTACCTCGACACCCGGCGATTTGGCACCGCTGTCCACTCAGGATTTGGCCTTGGGTTTGAGCGCCTGGTGCTGTTCGTTACCGGGATGGGCAACATTCGCGACGTGATCCCGTTCCCGAGGACTCCGGGAAATGCGGAGTTTTAGAACAGTTGACGGTTGATGGTTTACAGTCGGGAATTGATAGACATCAGGGTAAACAAATTATCGCTGACAGATCAAGTTTACGATACCCATTACACATTACCCATTACTTAAAACAATAGGGGCACGGCCTTCAATCGACAAGCATTCGGGGGAACGAAATCATACTGATGACTGACAACTGATGATTGATTACGGTTTACGGTTGACAGTTTACGCTTTACGGTTGCTAGTTGAAAGCTGACGGCTGAAAGCTGACAGCTGAAAGCTACCTCAACGCCCGCAGGCTCCCCTCCACCGCTTTCATCACAATAGCCCGAAGCTCCGGATTGCCTTTATCGGCCTTGCGAAGGATTTCCAGCGATTCCGAGAGATAGCGCGGTGCGAATTGCCGATCCATTTCCACCATTTCCAGGCTGTTGTCCCAGATGTCGGCGTACTTGACGGTGTGTGCATCCGGATGAGCCTTGACGAAACGCTCGAGTTCGCGGTTCTTGCGGGCGCGTCGGTTGAGTGTGGGATAAGCCGATTTGACAAACACATCGCTCAGGTCTACAACCAGATCGACTATCGTTTGGGCAGATTGCTCTTCCGATAGCGTCAATAGAAAATCCTTCAGTTGCGATGCCGTGACCGGCGTATCCTCCAACACGTCGTGCAAGAGCGCCGCAGCCAAAACCTCGAAGCCCCCTCCGAATTTACGGCATGTTTCCATCACGCGCACCGGATGCACGATGTACCGCTCGGGCGTGTATTTGCGCATTTGGCTGCCGTGAGCGGCGTCGGCGAAAGCCCGGATCTTGTCAAGTGCGTCTTCCATTTTATAAAGTTCGGGAAACTTTGTCGCACCCAATTACACGATTTCCGTAAAAAAATATGCACAATTCGCCGTAACTTGTTGTTCAAAACCGCCGATGGAAGATCACGACCACAGCCACGAAGTCACATTTTCCCAGCGATGGAAATTGCTGCTGGCCATCGCCATTTTAGTGGTGATGCTCACGATGGAATTCGGCTTTGGGTTCGTGCCCGGGTTCCCGATTGACCTTGCAATCTACCTCGCCGCATACCTGCTCGCGGGCCATGACGTTTTGTACATGGCCTGGCGCAAGGCTCAACGGCTGGATTTCTTCAACGAATTTTTCCTGATGAGCGTCGCCACGATCGGCGCTTTTGCAATCGGGTCCTACAGCGAGGGCGTTGCCGTGATGGCCTTTTATTCGGTGGGCGAATGGTTCCAGGACGCCGCCGTTGACCGCGCCAAACGCAGCATCCGCGCGCTGCTGGACATCAGGCCGGACGAGGTTTTGGTGATGCGCGACGGCCAATTCGTAACCGATGATCCCAAAAACGTCAACATCGGCGACACCATCCGCACCAAGCCCGGCGAAAAAGTCGCACTGGACGGAAAACTCCTGTCCAACAAGGCTTCGTTCAACACCGCGGCGCTCACGGGCGAGAGCATTCCCGAGGAAAAGTCAAAGGGGGAAATCGTCCTTGCCGGAATGATCAACCTCAACACGCCCGCCGAAATCCGGGTATCAGCACTGTTTCGCGACAGCAAACTCAGCAAGATTCTGGAAATGGTGCAGGATGCGACGGCGCGCAAATCGCAGACGCAACTCTTCATCAGCCGTTTCGCAAAAATCTACACGCCGATTGTCTTCGCGCTGGCGATTTTGGTGGTGATCGTGCCCTACTTTATTGTCGACGTTTACGAATTCAGAACGTGGTTTTACCGCGCACTGGTCTTTCTTGTCATCAGTTGCCCGTGCGCACTGGTGGTGTCGATCCCGTTGGGGTATTTTGGCGGCATCGGGCTGGCCTCGCGAAACGGGATTTTGGTCAAGGGCTCGAATTTCCTCGACGTAATGACCCAGGTGGATACCATTGTCATGGACAAGACCGGGACCATGACCACCGGCGAGTTCAAGGTGACCGATATTGCGCCAGAAAGCCCCATGACGGCAGACGACTTGCTGGGCGTTGCGGCGGCGCTCGAGAGCCATTCGACGCATCCCATCGCCGAGGCCGTCGTCAACCACGCGCGTGAAAAAAACATCGCATTTCCCGAAGCGACAAATTTGACCGAAATACCCGGCCACGGGCTCAGCGCTACGGTCGGCCAAAAGCGGGTTCTTTTGGGGAATGCCGCGCTGATGCAAAAAGACAACGTCGCGTTTCCTCAACATTTTGCGTCCAGCCCGTTAACTCTGGTGATGATCGCCATCGACAGCCAATTTGCCGGCGCCATCACCATCGCCGATACCATACGTCCCGATGCGGCGCGCACGGTTTCGGCACTGCACGCAATGGGAATCAAGACCGCGATGCTCTCCGGCGACAAACCGGCGGTTGTGGAATTGGTGGCGCGTGAACTGGGGATCGATGACGCGCACGGCGGCCTGCTTCCAGAAGACAAGGTGGCGTGGGTGCAAAAACTCAAGGACGAGGGAAGGCGGATGGCCGTCATCGGTGATGGCGTGAATGATGCGCCAATGGTGGCGCTGGCCGATGCAGGAATCGCGATGGGCGGGCTGGGCAGCGATGCGACCGTCGAAACCGCCGACATCGTCATCCAGAACGATCATCCGTCAAAAATTGTGTCGGCTATAAAGATCGGCAAACTCACCCGAAAGGTCGTCTGGCAAAACATCACCATGGCGATGGTGGTCAAGATTGCGGTTTTGGCTCTCGGCGCCGGCGGAATCGCGACACTTTGGGAAGCCGTTATCGCCGATGTGGGCGTCGCACTTCTTGCCATTTTGAATGCCGTTCGGATCCAGCGCATCAAAATCGATAACTCTTAATTTCCAAAATATGCTCGACATCGTAATCGAAGCCCGCCCCGCCGCCATCAGCCACGCCATGCAAGTAAAGCGGATTTTGCCATTTCGCCAGCGCCGGATGGTGGGGCCGTTTATCTTCATGGACCACGCCGGGCCGGTTTCGAATTTGCCGGAAACGCCGTCAGATCTGGATGTTTTGCCGCATCCGCACATCGGGCTCTCGACGGTGAGCTATCTTTTTGGCGGGACCGTAACGCACCGTGACAGCCTTGGCGTCAAGCAGATCATCAAACCCGGCGAGGTGAACTGGATGACGGCGGGGAAAGGAATTTCGCATTCCGAACGATTTGAGGATCCCGCGGCGCTCGTGGGCGGATTGGAGATGATCCAAACCTGGGTGGCGCTACCCGAAAAGGACGAGGAAACCGACCCTTCATTTGCCAATTACACTGCCAATGAATTGCCGGTGTTCACGGATACCGGCGTGTGGATGCGCTTGATCGCGGGCAGCGCATACGGACTTTCCAACGATGTGAAGACGCATTCGCCGATGTTCTACCTGCACGTCCAACTTCAGCCGAACGCGAAATTCGCATTGCCGGCCGGTCACGAGGAACGCGCCATCTACATTGCAAAAGGTCTTATCGAGGTGGCCGGAATCCAATACGGGCCCGGGCAAATGCTGGTGTTTACCAAGGGTTCCGATCCGCACATGAAAGCCCTTACCGAATCCACGCTGATGCTTTTGGGGGGTGAACACGTGGGAGACCGCTACATCTGGTGGAATTTCGTTTCGTCAAGAAAGGAGCGCATCGAGCAGGCCAAGGAAGACTGGAAACAGGGGCGTATCGTCCTTCCACCAAACGACAACGAAGTCTTTGTCCCGCTGCCCGAGGACAATTCCGGCCCGGCGGGAGGCCCAAAACCCGAACCGCTTTCCTAATAGGTGAACGTCGCGCCGATCCCAATGCCCATGTCGCTGTCATAGTGCAACGAAGGCGACAGGTACTTGCCGGCGATGTAGCGGATTCCCGCCATGTATTCGCGGTCGGTGTTGACCATCATGACCGCGCGCCATCTTCTTGAGAGCGGAATGTCCTCGCGCCTCAATGTGAAGCGGACATTGCCGTCGGTATAAACTTCTCCCGAAAACCTGAACAGCATCGGCAACAGGTATTCAAACCCAGCCGAAAATTCGGCGCGGACGTCCTTGGTATTTTTCAGCCCGAAGATATTTTCCTCGTGCGGGTCGTCGCCCATCCGCCTGTAGCGCCAGTCAAACCCGATAAACGGCATGAACCATTGGTTGCGGCCAAGGTATCGGCCAAAATGCGTCTCGACTTCGTAGCCGTGGGTGCTGTTGTACCCGAGCCGCCATTCGGACGAGAGCTGCCAGCGCGTGTTGCCGAGCATCGCCATCCCGTCATTGCCGCTCGTCGCAAAGTCGTTCTCGAACATGAAGTGGAACTTGCGGTCGTCGCTGAAGAGTTTTCGCTGCGCAAACTTCGGATCCTTGATCTCGGCGATGGGCGGCGAATTCTCGTATTTGAAAATGCGGCCCATCCCGCTCATCATGTGATAGAGAATGTGGCAGTGGAAGAACCAGTCACCGCTCTCGGTGGCCGCGAACTCGATCGTGTCGGTTTCCATGGGCATGATATCCACGGTATTCTTCATCGGCGCGTAGTCGCCCTGCCCGTTCAAGAGACGGAAGTCGTGGCCGTGCAGGTGCATCGGGTGGCGCATCATCGAGTTGTTGTACATCGTTATGCGGATGTTCTCACCTTTTTTGATCAGGATCTTGTCGGATTCCGAGACAGTCTTGTTGTCCAGTGTCCAAACGTACCGGTTCATATTGCCCGTGAGCTCGAAACGCATTTCGCGGACGGGTCCCGAAGGCAGCGTGGTTTTTTCGGTAGCGCGGAGCATTCCGTAATTCAGGGTGACGATCTCGCCCGATTCGGCGTTGCCATGGCCCGCGTGGGCGTCGTGGCCAGTGCTGCCGTTATGTTCCGATTCGCCGCCGCCAGTGATTTCGGGGTACATCACGTTGTTCATGTCCATGGTCTGGTTGGACATCTGCATTCCCATCGGTTTCATGTTGCCGCGCATGTCCATCATGTCGTTCATCATCGCCATGCCCTCGAAATACTTGAGCTTGGGAAGTTTCGGTGCGGGCATCTTGTGTCCCGATCCCAGCCACAGCGACGCCGATTTCGAGCGGTCTTCGGGCGTGACCAGGAATTCGTAGGCCATATCCTCGGGGATTGTGACGATGACGTCATATGTTTCGGCGGTTCCGATGATCAATCGGTCGACCTCGACGGGCTCCACGTCATTGCCGTCATTCCCCACCACGGTGATCTTTCCGCCGGACCATGTGAGCCAGAAATAGGACGACGCGCCGCCGTTGACCACCCGAAGCCTCACGCGGTCGCCTGCCCTGAACTGCGGATATTGCTTTTGGTTTGCGCCGTTGACAAGAAAGGCGTCATAGGCCACGTCGCTCACATCCATCGCCTCCATCCGCTTGAATTCGTTGACGACCTTGGTTTTGAAATGGCCGGCGGAAATGGCTTCGGCATAACTCTGCACCGCGTTTTTTTGGATTGCGAAATAATCATTCCCGGTCTTGAGCCGGCGCTCGATCTCCATCGGCATCATGTTGGCCCATTCGCTGATGACCACGGGAATTTCGGGAATCTGTTCGGGCTCGGGTTTTTTGAAGATGAGCGCCCCGTACATCCCGATCTGCTCCTGCAGGCCCGTGTGGCTGTGGTACCAATAGGTTCCGTTTTGTTTGACCACGAATTCGTAGACATACGACGACCGCGGCTTGATGGGCATCTGCGTAAGATAGGGCACGCCATCCATCCTATTGGGCAAGAAGACCCCGTGCCAATGCACCGAAGTTTCTTCCTTGAGCATGTTGTGCACGTGGACAACAGCCGTGTCGCCCTGCGTAAAAGTCAGCGTGGGCGCGGGAATCGAGCCGTTGATGGCGATGGCATGCGCATGCTTTCCCGCGTAGTGTACCATCGTGTCGCGCACAAACAGGTCATAGCGGACGCGTTTGCCAACATAAGCTTTCTGTACAGGTTCGGGGGCATGTCCCGCCTTAATCTCGGTGGGTTTGCCGGCGTCGGGAGCGGTCGGTTGTTGAGCGGCGGGTTTTGCCGGGCTCGGCTTGACGGGCGATTTGGTGGCGGGTCGTGGTTTTGGCTTTGGCGCGACGCTTTTCTTGACTAGCGCCATCTTGCATTTGGGGCATTTACCGGGTTTAGTTGATGTTACCTCGGGATGCATCGGGCATGCATAGATGACCTGTGCATTGACATCGGCAAAGGAAAAAACAAATAGGAAGAGAATGGGCAATAAATTTTTCATAAGCCGGAATTTACTGGCAAATTTCGCAATCGGCCGTCCGCTATTCTTACACAATTCCGATAAATCCGTGCATGATTATGGCGAAACCTCGGCCGTGAGTTCCATGCCGCATTTTGGGCAGGTGCTCTTTTTGGTCGACGTAACTTCGGGGTGCATCGGGCACGCGTAAACCATTTGGGATTCGGTTTCCGAAGTGGAGATGGTGTCGGCGGCAACCGAAGTCTCGGTCTCCACGGTAGTGCCGGTGGCGTCGGCGTCAGCTTTTTTCTTGCAGGCGAACATAACCGCACACACAAACAGGATCGCAATAACTCTTTTCATGGCTTATCAATTTAGAATCCTTAAGTTACGTAATTTTTTGACGCGGTTCACGGTTGGCGGACTTTCTTGAGGCCGGGCGCTTCAGGATGCCATTCGCTCTGCCAGTATCTGCTCCTTGTATTGCGAGGGCGACATCCCGAACTTTTGCTTGAAGATGCGGTTGAAGGTCGCCTTTGACTGAAAGCCGCATTCACCGGCGAGTCCGGCCATCGTATAGCGGGAATATTCGGGGAGGAACATACATTCGGTGACCTCACGAAGCCTGAAATCATTGATCAGGTTGTAAAAAGAGATGTTCATGTGCTGGTTGAGCAGGTCCGACAATTTCTTGGGCGAAATGCGCATCTCCTCGGCGAGGTCCGAAAGGCTGAGCGACTCGTTCAAATAAGGCTTCTTGTCCTCGAGGACGGAAAAAAGCTCCGATTTGAGTTTTTCAATGTCGGACGCCGCGTATTTTTCAAGCGGACCGGCCGATTTTTTCCGAACGGGTTCAGGTGTGGCCACAGGATCGTTCGCGGAAGAAATCAGGAATTCCGGAAGCAGGATCCTGGACTGGAACATGCCCTTGTAACCGAGATAGACATACATCGCCACGAAGCAAAAGGCAATAATGGTCCCGATGTTCCAGGGCACAATGGGGAAATAAAGTTCATAAACGGTGCATGCCGTGTCCAGGACGACGATTATGGCAAAGCCGATGAGCAGATGGTTGTACCAGGAAAGGTCGTTGGACTTCAATGACGAGAAATTTTCCCTGATCCGATGACGTATCTTTTGCAGGAATAAATACGCCGCGGCGATGTAGCTCAGGAAAAACAGGTTTTCGGGAATATTGAAGTAGGCCTCGTTGGCGGCGTACCACTTGACGTAGCTGCGGTATTCGGTTGCCATGCTGACGGATAGCGGGACCGAAACGAAAAGCCAAACCATCGCAAACGGAATCAGGTGGAGCAACATCTGCCTGCGAAACCGCTCAACCGAAAGGATCAACGACTTGACCTGAAAGAGCAACAGCGGCCCGATCAAAAATCCGATGCCGTTGCCAAAGAATACGGCGATGGCCCCAAGCGTCCTGATCCGGTGCAGATAAGCGTAATAGTAAAGCAGGAAACAGAAGGCGCTGAAAAAGAACACGATCAACACCTTTTGCGGGAATTGGCGCGAGGACTTGCCGACGATGATCATGCACATGGCCAACAATGCCATTCCTGCAATCAACACAAAATCCGTGACCAAAGCCCACTTTTCCATGACGGAAAAATACCACTTTAATCACAGATTTTTAAATTGTTTATCGTCGGACGATCTTATGCGTGGATGTACCGACCGTTACCGCGTAAATACCCGCATGCAGGGACGCCATGTCGATCTTCCCCGATGCCACCGAACCCTCTAGCACGATTCGGCCCGCCATATCGGAAATGGTGTACGTCGATCCTTCAAAATCTTCGGAATTGACATAGACACTACCCGTCGTTGGATTTGGGTACAGCGCCACGGAATGCATTTGTTCGCCCGGCAACGACAGTTCGGCCTGCGCGATTTTTACGAGGAAATTGTCGCGGAATGCCTCGGATGCAGCAAGTTGTTCACTGTCCGGCAGCGGGTTAAGGTCAACCTGGTTTTCAAATGCCGCCGAAAGGTAAATATGTCCCGTTTGGTCCATGCCCATCGTTGCCGTGTCGATAAAATTCGAGCCCCCAAACCGGTGCGCCCAAACAAAGCTTCCGTCCTGGGAAAATTTCGCGAGGAAATTCTGCTGGGCATTGTCACCTTCCACAGGCCCCAGCGATTCTCCGTCAAATTGCATCGTCCCCGAAAAAAACCCGAAAACCAGCACTTCCTCTCCCGAAAGGGCCACGTCATAACTCTGACTTCCGAGGTCGGCATTGAGATACCGGGCCCACGCGTTGGTGCCATCCGGATTGATCTTGACCACGTATCCGTTATAGAAATCGGAGGCGGTGAATTGCGCCACGCCAAAATCGATATTGCCCCCAAAATATCCCGTGAGCGCCATCGTGCCGTTATCGTTGACATCCACCGACATCCCGTAGAGGTGGTTGTCGGTTTGCGCGACTTTCATCGCAGTGACGAGTTCGCCATCCGGGTCAAGGCGCAAAAGATAGAGGCCGTCGTGATCGGCGGGAGTCGTGAGGTTAAAGGTCTCGCCCGATGGATCGAAATCGGCCGTGCCGGTGAAATTGCCTGTCAAATAAACATCGCCGTTGGGCATCACCTTCATGCCGGTGGCAAGTTCGAATTCGGTTCCGCCAAATTGTTTCGCCCAGACGAAGTTGCCGTTGGGATCGAGCTTCACCGCAAAACCATCGCCGCTGCCGGCAGGCGACATAAGGTATTCGGCCCCTGAAGGATCGAAATCCATCTCGAAGTAAAAATATCCGCCGAGGTAGACATTTCCGTTATTGTCGACGCCGATTCCGGTAGTGGACTCGTAATCGGTACCGCCGATGCTTTTGGCCCAGACCAGGTTGCCCTGAGGATCGAGTTTCATGACGAAGATGTCGAGGCTGCCCGTCGAAGTCAGGTTCAGCGTGCCCTCTCCCGGATCGAAATCACCGGTTTCCTGGTAGACGCCCGTTACGTAAACATTGCCTGCATGATCGGCCGTGATGGCGGTACCGTTGTCGCCGGAGATGCTGCCAACGCTTTTGGCCCACTGAAAAACGCCGTCGCTATTGGTCTTGGTGACAAAAATTTCGTAATCGGTGTCATGCGAGATAACATACTCGCCCATGCCGATGTCAAAATCGCAATCCATGGTATAATATCCAGTCGAATAAGTGTTCCCCGAAGCGTCGGTGTACGTGCTCACGACGACATCCTCGCCGTTGCCGCCGTAGCGCCCGGACCAGTTAAAAATTTGCGCTTCGGCCGCAAAGGGCAACGCGCCAAGCAGTGTGATCAATAATGCCAGTTTCGTTTTCATGATGATTGATTTTTGTACAAATTAAGGAAGATTCTTTACTGCGCGAGTCTCGATGCTTCCGTTGAGACGTGTTTGAGACGGGAAAACAGCCGAATTGCTACGATAATGGGCAAATTGGGCCCGTTGCTGTCTAAATGCCCGCTAAAAATATTAGGGGATTATTTCAAAGGAGATTGGGTGGGGCGGGATCGTTGCGGAATTACAATCACCTGCGGTGATTTCTGAAAAGCATTTTCCAATGTTTGGGAAAATAAATGTATTGTTCTATCAGAATCACCTGCGGTGATCCAAGTCGCTCGCAAAAGGGGTTTGCGGCTAACGATTTAGGGATTACCTGCGGTGATCTTGAAAGGGAAGTTGCTTAAGGAGCACCTGCGGTGCTTAAATTGGCCTGCATTTTTTTTACGGCGGCCTCGTTCATAAAGAGGTTTGCGGCTAATGATGTACCCTTTAGGGATTACCTGCGGTGATCCCTAAAGGGGGGCTGTCCAGCCAAAATGCGCCGCTGGGCGCGGCTGAATTTTTTTTGGCCGCGGCCTCACTCGCAAAAGGGTTTGCGGCTCGGCCGCGGCCAAAAAAAATGCGCGTCCTTCGGACGCGCATTTTGGCTGCAGAGAGGAAGGGATTCGAACCCTCGATACCCTTTTGGAGTATACACACTTTCCAGGCGTGCGCCTTCGACCACTCGGCCACCTCTCTAAGGGCTGCAAAGAACTCAAAAATTTTGCAGGATAAAAAATAATCGGGTAAAAATTAAGTCTGTTCGCCGCGGATCGGGGTTTCAAAGGCAACCGAAAATTCATCGGGAGATAAATTTTTCGCCAAAAGGATCATGAGCTTGGCGACGGCCGCTTCGGTGGTGATGTCTCCGCCCGAGATGACGCCAATTTCCCTTAACCGCGTGCTGGTTTCATATTGGCCCATGTTGACGCTTCCGCCCGAGCACTGGGTGACATTGACAACCGTCAGGCCCTTATTTATGGCGCTTTCAAGGGCATCGAGAAACCAGGTTGCCGTAGGCGCATTTCCGGAACCGTAGGTTTCCAAAATGATTCCACGCAAACCGGAAATGCCCAGAATGGACCGGAAAACCTGCGAATTAAGACCCGGAAAAATCTTGACTATGGCGATGTTATCGTCCAGCGCAGTATTGACGGCGAATGTTCCCGCATTGCCCGCAAGCAATAACTCGGTAGACACGCGCAGGTGAACGCCGGATTCGGCGAGCGCGGGATAATTGGGCGAAGCGAACGCGTTGAAGTGTTCGGCGTTGATCTTGGTCGTGCGGTTGCCCCTGTAAAGCTTATACTCAAAATAGAGGCAAACCTCGCGAACGACCGGCTTTCCGTTTTCTTGCAGGGCCGCGATCTGTATGGCCGTGATCAGGTTTTCCTTGGCATCGGTGCGCAGGTCGCCAATCGGAAGTTGAGAACCCGTAAAAATAACGGGCTTGTCGAGGTTTTCCAACATGAAGCTCAGTGCCGATGCCGAATAGGACATCGTATCGGAACCGTGCAAGACCACAAAACCGTCGAAGGCCTCGTAATGTTCGGCAATCATTTGCGCAATATTGACATAGTGCGCGATGTTCATGTCGGATGAATCGATCGGCTTATCGAAAGAAACCGTTTCGATCTCACAATCAAGCAGGTTGATCTCCGGAATTCGCTGGAGCAATTTGGAAAAGTTGAAGGCCTTGAGCGCGCCGGTTTCAAAATCCTTCATCATCCCGATGGTCCCACCGGTATAAAGCAGGAGGATGCGCGGTTTAGACGGCATCGGCGTATTTGAGTTTGTTGATCACCGGATTGGCGTACATGGAAAGGAAATGCTGCAGGGTCAGCGGGTCGTTCTCGTTGATCCGAAGCTCCAGCCTCCGCTCAAACAGCGATTTCTCGTTTTCGGTATACCGGTCACGATAGGTATCGGTGTGGTGCAAAAGATCGTAAGCGATAAAGTTCGTCGGCCACAACTTATAACCCGTGATGACCGCATCGTCAATGACCTGCGCAAGCGCCTGTACCTGTTTATTGGTATTGTCCTGCGACGATGAAATTTCGTCGATTTCCCCATCCAGTATTTCGCCCACGTGGATGTGGATGCGCTTCTTTTGCCCCATGATCCCGCTCATCAGCGTGATAAAATCCTCATTGCGTTCCTTGATGTAGATCTCGTCGCGGGCTTCGGCCAAAAGTTGAGGCATCTTGAGCGCATCGGTGGGGTCGTATTCATAGGAAATCGACACGGGGACGATCCTGATTTTTTTGAAATAATCCATGAGATTTACCTGGTCCGATCCCATGGCCAGCATCTTCAATACGCCCTGCTGCGTCGCGTCATTTCCGTCTTTGGTACGGCCTTCGCGCTGCGCAATCCACACCGATCGGTTTTCCCTCCGGAGCAAATGTCGTATGTATTCGCTCATCAGTTTGGAACTTTGCAGCAATTCACGCGGCGGCAGCCCGCGTTGCACGAGGAAATTCCGGTTGAGGCGGCTCAGCGTATGCAGGAATTGCTTTCTCACAAGGTTGTCACCGATGGCAGAGGCGGTCATGACCAGCCCGTATTCAAAAAGGCTCGCGTTGAGCAGTGATGTGTCCAGGATGATATCCCGGTGATTGGAGATGAAGAGATAGGATTTTCCCGGCTCGAGTTTTTCAAAACCCGAAGTGGTCAGGCCTTCCGAAGTCTTCTCAAGTACCTTTTGTACCGATTTGTAAATGAAGTTGCACTGAAAGTCCCTGATCGAATGCGTGCGTTCCAGTTGCGACTTCAAAACCTCGTCATCCTGGTCCGGAAACGTGAAATTCATGAGCGCCTTCATCATCGGATGGTTCATCGACGACCGGATCGCCTCGTTTACTTCCGCGTCATAGAATGGGCGGATCGCATCAAATTTCGACATCGGGATTACTTTGATGGCAAATTAACACAATTTTCCGCGATTAGAGGTCAAACCGAAGTCAAATCCCGTAGATTTCACGCGAATTCTCAGTGGTCACGGCGGCGACTTCCTCCACGTCCAAACCATATAAACCGGCCACTTTTTGGGCGACCAGCGTGATATATGCACTCTCGTTGCGTTTCCCACGATGCGGCACGGGGGCGAGATAGGGCGCATCGGTCTCGAGGACAATTTCCTTCAACGGGATTTCGGCCAGGAATTTATCGACCCCGCCATTCTTGAAGGTTACGACTCCGCCGATACCGAGTTTCAGGTTGAGCGAAAGAGCCTGCTCTGCCTGAGCCTTATCGCCTGTAAAGCAGTGCAGGATTCCGCGCAAACCGTCTCCCCGCTCCGACTCAAGGACCTCGAACAGTTCATCAAACGCATCGCGGCAATGGATGTTGATGGGTAACTTGTGAGACTTTGCCAGACGGATCTGCCTTGCGAAAGCCTCCTGCTGGATGGGCAACGTCGATTTGTCCCAGTAGAGATCGATCCCGATTTCGCCAACCGCCACATATTTCCGCCGGGCGAGTTCTGCCTCGACAAACTTCAGTTCGCGTTCCCAACTCTCCGGCTTGACGTATACGGGGTGCAGCCCCATCATCAGGAAGACCTTCCCGGGATAATCTTTTTCAACCTCGAACATCGCCTCGGCATACGTTGAATCGATTGCCGGGACAAACATCCGGGACACGCCGGAGTCAATCGCCCGACGCATCATCTCCCGGCGGTCGGCATCAAATTCAGCGCTGTAAAGGTGCGTGTGGGTGTCGGTAAGGACCATAAAACAGGTTTGCGGCAAAGGTACAAAGTTGGCAACTCTTTAACGGACGCAAGCCGGGCAATTGGCTTATTTTTGTGTGAACCACACATTTATGACGCATCTTTCGGAACTGCTCAAAAAAGAGGGATACTTCAAGATCCGGTTCAAGGTCAGCAAGACCAACCACTTGTTGCTGAAGGCCTCGATCAACGGGGTTCACGGCCTGTTTATCCTCGATACGGGGGCGTCCAACAGTTGCGTGGACTTCAGCATCGCCGAACATTTCAAACTCGACCCCATCCACAGCAGTACGATGGCCGCGGGAGCGGGCGCCACGGGAATGGTCACCAAAGTCGCAAAAAGCAATGTTCTCAAGGCAGGGCGGTGGAAATTCAGCGATTTTGAACTTGTGGTCTTTGACCTCTCGCATGTCAACCTCGCACTTGAACAGCACAAGGCCAAGCCGGTGCAGGGCATACTGGGCGCCGACATTTTGCTGCACGGGGAAGCCATCATCGACTACGCAAACAGTTATTTGTATTTAAGGAAGTAGGGCGCGCCGGACGGCCGGGCTTTCGGCTATAGTCCTCGCTCCTTGCGTCGCTGCGGGCTGCCGCCTCTATCCCTCGCGCGAGCTGCAAGTCATCAGTCACAAGCTGTCAGCTGCTCTTTTGACTTTCCTCTTTCGACTTTTGACTATTTTCATTAGTCATTTACTCCGTATCGCTCCGAACCGTTCGCCCTCCGACATTCGTCATTGGACATTCGTCATTCGTCATTCAACTTTTTTATTACTTTAGCCCCGAAATTACCTAAGAACCAAAATGATGAAAAGAAGCTTTACTTTAATGGCGATGTTGCTTTTAGCATGCGCATCGTTTGCACAACAGCCTTTCGGGCACCTGACGATCTTCTCTGAGGACGGCGATAAATTCTACCTCGTGCTCAACGGCGAACGCATCAACGAGGTCGCACAGACCAACCTCCGCGTGGAAGACCTGACCCAGCCTCATTACAACGCAAAGATCATTTTCGAGGATCCAACCCGCGCCGAGATTTCCAAGAACTATCTCCAGATCGCCGATGTCGACGGAATTTTCATGGATGTCACCTACAAGATCAAGCGCGACAAGAACAATCCCAAGAAAATGAAGCTCAACTACTACTCCATGACCGAGGTGGACCGCGGCTTCATTCCGCCCTCCAATGTTGTGGTGATGCATTACGGCCAACCGGCGCCACCGCCACCCGCTGCGAGCGTGACGCAAACCACGACAACCACGACCTCCGGAGGAATCCATGCCGGTGTGAGCGTGGGCGGAGTTGGTGTAAGTGTGTCGGTACACGATCCCAACATGCAGGTGACGCACACGCAAACCACGACTACGACCACAAGTTCGTCATCGCAGGGCGTGACCTACACGGAGACTACCGGCTGCGCAAATAACCGTTGCATGGCGCAAAACAATTTCAACAGCGCACTTAACAACATCAAGAACCAGAACTTTGACGATACGCGCCTCAAGGTAGCCAAGCAAATCGCGCAGTCCAACTGCTTTACCGCCTCGCAAATTGCCGCGATCTGCAGGACTTTTTCTTTTGACGAATCAAAATTGGAATTTGCCAAATTCGCCTACGATGCCTGCACCGAGCCATCGAATTATTTCAAAGTGAATGAGGTGTTCCAGTTCAGTTCGAATGTGGATGCGCTGACGGAGTATATTGCTTCAAAATAGCTATCAGCTGTCAGCTATCAGCTATCAGTTTGATTCCGGAAAACCTGAACTTTATAATTGCAAATCAAAAAAAAAAAGGGACCTTCATGCGAGGGTCTCTTTTCTTTTACTGAGTGTGATTAAAGTTGAAATGATCCGGCTTTGATTCGTTTGACGTTCGACGTTCGACATTTGTCATCAAAGTTGTCAGTCATCAGTCGTCAGTCATCAGTTAATTCCGGAAAACCTGAACTCCTCACATCCTACCATAAAAAAAAGAGACCGTCTTTCAAGGGTCTCTTTTCTTTTACTGAGTATGATTAAAGTTGAAATGATCCGGCATTGATCCGTTCGACATTCGACATTCGTCATTCGTCATTAATGTTGAAATGATCCGGCTTTGATTCGTTTGACGTTCGACGTTCGACATTTGTCATTAAAGTCATCAGTCATCAGTTCATTGAGGAAACCGGACTTATAGTTTCAAATCATAAAAAAAGAGACCTTCATCAGAAGGTCTCTTTTCTTTTATTGTTAAATCAAAGTTCAAATGATCAGGTTTTGATTCATTCGACGTTCGACATTCGACGTTTGACGTTTGACGTTTGACGTTCGACATTAAAGCTCCAACGCCTTCTTCGGATTATTGTCCATCAACAATTCGCCCGGATTCTCGAGGCCTTCCTTGACGGCGACCAAAAACCCGACCGACTCGCGTCCGTCGATGATGCGGTGGTCATAGGAAAGCGCCACGTACATCATGGGGTGGATCTCAACCTGGCCATTGACGGCGATGGGGCGCTCGATGATGTTGTGCATGCCCAGGATTCCCGATTGCGGCGGGTTGATGATCGGAGTCGAAAGCATCGAACCGAACACGCCTCCATTGGAAATGGTAAAGGTTCCGCCGGTCATATCGTCCACGGTGATCTGGCCGTCGCGGGCCTTGATCGCGAGGCGCTTGATTTCGGCCTCGATGCCCCGGAACGAAAGGTTCTCGGCATTGCGTACAACGGGAACCATAAGCCCTTTCGGGCCTGATACCGCAACCGAAATATCACAGAAATCATAGCTTACTTTTTCCTGCCCGTCGATCATGGAGTTGACATCCGGGTAAAGTTGCAACGCGCGGGTCACGGCCTTGGTAAAGAAGGACATGTAGCCCAGCGACAATCCGCCGTGTTTGGCCTTGAACGCGTCCTTGTACTCGTTACGGATCTTGTTGATCGGGGTCATGTTGACCTCGTTGAAAGTGGTGAGCATCGCGGTCTCGTTCTTCGCGGCCACAAGCCTTTCGGCGACTTTGCGGCGAAGCATCGAGAGTTTGGTGCGCGATTCGCCTCGGCTTCCTCCGGTTGGCGTACCCATGGATACTTTGGCGTTCATGGCATCCTCACGAGTGATGCGGCCGCCTTTGCCGGTTCCGGAAATATCCGACGGCTGTATGTTTTTTTCTTCGAGGATTTTGCGTGCCGCGGGAGACGGTGTCCCGGCTGCGTAGCTTTGCCCCCCAGCCCCCGAAGGGGGTGCAGCTGCAGCCGGTTTTGATTCGGCTTTTACTTCCTCTTTTCTTGTATTTTCTCCCCCTTTGGGGGCTGGGGGGCCATCCTCTTCGTTGGGAGACTCGGTTTTTTCCTCGGCTTTCGCTTCGGGTTTGGACTCGCCGCCCGCCGGTTTTGCTGCATCGGTATCGATGAGGCACACCACCGCGCCCACGGCAACCGCGTCGCCTTCCTCGGCTTTGAGGGTGATGATGCCGCTGGCCTCTGCGGGAAGTTCGAGCGTGGCCTTGTCCGAATCGACCTCGGCGATGGCCTGGTCCTTCTCGACGTAGTCGCCGTCCTTGACAAGCCAGGTTGCGATTTCGACTTCTTTTATGGATTCCCCCGGTGAGGGAACTTTCATCTCTAGTATCATGTTATGATAGTTTCTTGGTGTCCTGAATGTACAAACTTACGAAAATCCCCTAGCCCTGACTGCAACGGCATCCTTTTGCGAAGCAAAAGATACAGTGAAAGGCAGGAAACAGCTCCTAATTGAAAAGCTCCTTGTCAAAAACCATCGCGATCGCCGCGGCGTGGCGCATCTTGGAACGCGCGTAACTTCCGGCGGCCGGTGCACTGTAGGCCTTGAGCGATGCAACGCGGAACCGCACCTCCGTAAAATTCGCGAGCATGTAAGTGTAGGCGCCCATATTTTTTGGCTCTTCCTGCGCCCAGACGTAATCGTCGGCGTTGGGATAGGAGGCGATGATTTCCTTCAACTGATCTACCGGCAGCGGGAACAATTGTTCGATGCGCACCAGGGCGACATCCATGCGGCCGTTGTTTTCGCGCTCGGCGAGCAGGTCGTAGTAGAATTTGCCCGTACAGAACACGAGGGTCTTGACCTTTGACTTGTCCACCTGGGTGTCGTCGAGAGTTTCGCGGAACCTGCCGTTGGCGAACTCGTCCACACTGGAAACCACGAGCGGGTGGCGCAACAGCGATTTTGGCGTGAACACGATGAGCGGTTTGCGGTAATTGGTCTTCATCTGGCGGCGCAGAAGATGGAAAAAGTTCGCCGGCGTTGTGGGATCGGCGACAAACATGTTCTCATTGGCGCACATCTGCAGGTAGCGCTCCATGCGTGCCGACGAGTGTTCGGCGCCCTGGCCCTCATAGCCGTGCGGCAACAGCATCACGAGCCCGTTCTGGTTGTTCCACTTGTCTTCGGCGGCCGAGATATACTGGTCGATCATGATTTGGGCACCGTTTGAGAAATCTCCGAACTGCGCCTCCCAGATCGTCAATGTCTTGGGGCTGGCCAGTGCATATCCGTAATCGAAGCCCACCACGCCATACTCGGACAGCAGCGAGTTGTAGATGTAGAATTTGCCGGCGGCATCCTTGATTTTCTGGAGCAGGATCACCTCTTCTTCCGAATCCTCGACCTTGACCACGGCGTGTCGGTGCGAGAAGGTTCCGCGCTCGACGTCCTGGCCCGAAATGCGGACGCTGTAGCCTTCGGTCATCAGGGTTCCGTAAGCCAAAAGTTCGGCCATGGCCCAGTCCAGCTTGTCGGTCTCGAACATGTTTTTGCGATCGGCAATCAGTTTAGTGATCTTGCTGATGAATTTCTTGTCCTCGGGCAAGGTGGTGATGACCTGCGCGATCTCGGTGAGTTTTTCTTTTGAAAAAGTCGTGTCGACCGGCTTGAGCATGTCCTCCTGATGCGCCGGGAAATAGCCCTGCCATTCGTTCTGCATGAACGGCGTGATGACCGTCTTCTCCTTTTTGCGCGAAGCTTCCAGGTTTTCCTCGAGCAGCGCCCTGTATTTGTTTTCGATGTCCTTGACGTAGTTGTCGTCGATGATGCCCTGCGCGATGAGTTTCTCGGCATAGATGTCGCGCGGGTTGCGGTGCTTGGCGATGATCTTGTAGAGTTTCGGCTGGGTGAAACGCGGCTCGTCGCCCTCGTTGTGGCCGTACTTGCGGTAACCCAAAAGATCGATGAAAACATCCCCACCGAAAGTCATGCGGTAATCGAGCGCGAAGAGCATCGCGTGGACCACGGCCTCGGTGTCGTCGGCGTTGACGTGCAGCACCGGTGAGAGCGTCACCTTGGCGATGTCGGTACAATAGGTCGATGAACGGGCGTCGAGGTAGTTGGTGGTGAACCCGACCTGGTTGTTGATCACGATGTGGATCGTACCGCCGGTCTTGTAGCCGTCGAGCTGCGACATCTGTACGATTTCATAAACGATTCCCTGCCCGGCAACCGCCGCATCTCCGTGGAGCGCGATGGGAAGCACTTTAGAGAAATCGTCGGGGAAATAGCGGTCCTGCTTGGCGCGCGTGATTCCTTCGATGACCGCGCCCACCGTTTCCAGGTGCGACGGGTTTGGCGCCAGGTTGATGTTGATGCTTTTGCCCGATGGCGTCTTGCGGTCGGCGGTGAGCCCGAGGTGATATTTCACGTCCCCGTCAAAGAGCGCGTCGTCGTCATAGTCCTTGCCGTCGAATTCCGAGAAGATATCCTGAGTCGACTTTCCGAAGATGTTGGCCAAAACATTGAGCCTTCCGCGGTGGGCCATGCCCATGACGAATTGTTCGACTCCGCGTTCGGCAGCGGCCTCGATGAGCACGTCAAGCCCCGGGATCAGCGATTCGCCGCCCTCGAGCGAGAAGCGCTTCTGCCCGACGTATTTGGTATGGAGGAAGTTCTCGAAGGAAACGGCCTCGTTGAGTTTTGAAAGGATGTTCTTTTTTTGATCGGGCGTAAACTTTGGCTGGTTGTCGTTATAGCCGATCTTGTCCTGGATCCACTGGATGACTTCGGGCTTGCGGATGTACATGTATTCCACGCCGATGGACTGGCAATAGATCTTATGCAGGTGCCCGATGATCTCGCGAAGGCTGCACGGCTCCAGCTTCATGGCGCGGGCCGCGTCAAAAACGGTATTCAGATCGGCATCCGAGAGGTTATAATTTTCAAGGGCCAGGGTCGGCGAATAGGTCCTTCTATCGCGTACCGGGTTGGTCTTGGTGAACAGGTGCCCACGAGTGCGGTAAGCCTCGATGAGCTTCAAAACATTGAACTCCTTCTGCAGTTTGTCGGAAACCGGCGTACAGTCGGCTTGCACGAAGTTGTTGATTTCATCGATCTGCTCGCGGAACGAGCCAAATTCGGTGGCGAAATCAAACCCCTGGAAGAAACTTCTCCAGCTGGGTTCGACGCTGTCGGGATTGGCAAGATACTGGTCGTAGAGATCGGAAAAAAATTCGGTGTGGGCTGCGTTTAAGAAGGAAAACCTATCCATTTCGAAGTATTGACCTTGGGTTGTTAAAATTGTCCGGCAAAAGTACAATAATTGCCACACAACCCTATTATTTTTAGATACTTTTATACATTTGGAAGCATCAGTAAAACCTATCAAAAATGAAGTCTCCGCGTCTCTGTTTTTTGTTACTTGCAGCCCTGTTTTTTATCGTGGCCCAAAAGGCGCAGGCGCAGGAAAATTCCTCAAAAAATAATTTCTGGGACAAGGTCCAGTTTGGAGGCGGTCTCGGGGCGAGTTTCGGAAGCGGATATACCGACGTCACCGTCGCACCCGGTGCAATCTACAACTTCAATAAGTATTTCGCGACCGGTCTCGGGCTGCAGTATACTTACATCGATGTCAAGGATCGGTACAACTCTTCCCTCTACGGCGGAAGCGTCATTGCCCTGTTCAACCCGATCGATGAAATCCAGATCTCGGCCGAACTCGAGCAGATGCGGGTCAACTCCGAATACGAACTCATCGACGGCGGTTCGGTCAGCGACGATTTCTGGAACACCGCCCTGTTCATGGGTGCCGGTTACCGGGCGGGCAACGTGACCATCGGGATGCGCTTCAACGTGTTGCACGACAACGATAAGCGGGTTTATTCGGATGCGTTTATGCCGTTTATCAGGGTTTACTTTTAGCTTTCAGCTATCAGCTGTCAGCTTTCAGCTTGTGTAGCTATCACTTCAGATTATGAATTCAAATCAACATTTAATTTTTGGTTATGGAAACCATCGTCAATGATTTCAGCATCGGTTTGTTTTTATGGCAGACGTTTCTCATAATGATCCTGTTGGCGGTTGTAACTCTAATGTACAAATTGTACAAGTGGAGCAGGAGGTATTTGATCGACCGAAGACAAACTGATCACTGATGGCTGATAGCTGACAGCTTTCCTTCACGAATTTTTGTGATTTGTTCAAAAAACCGCGATTGCCCCTGCAACGTATCTACGGTTACAAACCACAAAATCATTCAACGATGAAGAATTTCAATCTCTTGCGAAATGCCGCGTTGTCGGTGTTTGCGATGCTTGCCGTTTCCTGTTCCGAGGAACCGATGGACCAGACTTCCGCTCCCTCCGAAGCAGCACGTCCCAAGGACATGCCTGCAGTCATGTTTTATGCATTGTCCGATGACATGACACTCGACGGATTCTCCACCGCCAATCCAAGAAGCATGTTGAGTTCGGTAGTGATTTCCGGGCTCCAGGCGGGTGAAACATTGCTCGCCATCGATTTCAGGCCTGCCACCGGCCAGCTTTACGGGCTCGGAAGTTCGAGCCGTCTTTACGTCATCAACCCCGATACGGGAATGGCGCACACACTTGGCGCAGGGCCCTTTACTCCCGCGCTTTCCGGAGCGCTTGCGGGGTTCGATTTCAACCCGACCGTAGACCGCATCCGCGTGGTAACTTCAAGTGGCCAAAATCTCAGGCTGCATCCGGAAACCGGAGCGGTTGCGGTGGTCGACGGCAATGTTAACGGGGCATCGGGCGCGATGATCGCCGGTTCGGCCTATACCGGAAACGTGGCGGGGTCTTCAACTACGACACTTTACAATATGGATTTGGCGGGCCGACTCTATAAACAGATGCCGCCCAACGACGGGACGCAGGTCTTTGTCGCGAATATCAATGCGCCTATCTCGGGTGAGGGCGGGTTTGACATTGCTCCCGAAACCGATTGGGCGCTCGCCATCTTTGGACAAGGCGATAATTCGGCGTTGTACTCGATTGACCTGATGACCGGAAAGGCGATGCGCATGGCCATCTATGACACCGGTGTCAAGTATACGGGCCTGGCGATCCAGACCCGCCCCGTTGCGTATGCCGTAAACACGTCCAACCAATTGGTGATCTTCAATCCGATGAACCCGTCGGTAACCGCTAGCAAACCCATCACCGGGATGGCTGCGGGCGCTACCGTTTTGGGTATCGACTTCCGGCCGGCCAACGGGCAACTCTACGCACTGGTCAGCAATGGCCAGTTGTATGGTTTGAACACGAGTTCGGGCGAGGCAATGCCGATCGGGATGCCGATATCGACCGGATTGACGGGGACGCATTTCGGGTTTGATTTCAACCCCGTCGTGGACCGGATCAGGATTGTTAGCGACTTGGGCCAGAACCTGCGCGTCAATCCAAACGACGGAGTCGCCATCATGGACGGCATGCTGAACCCGGGCAGCCCGATGATCAACGGCGCCGCCTATACCAACAGTTACTTCGGCACCACAGCGACATCGCTTTACGTATTAAACAACACGACTCTTTTTGCCCAAAATCCGCCCAATGCCGGCACCCTGACCGCAATCGGGCCGCTGGGTATCACCGCCGAATCGTGGACCGGCTTCGACATCGGTGGCCGTTCAAACGGCGCCTTCGCTATTCTTTCCTCTGAAGGCATGAGCAAGGTCTACTCGATCAACACCATGAACGGCATGGCGACCTCCGCCGGAAATTTCCCGGGTCAGGTTACCGCGATGGCCGTCGGACCCGGTTTTTAATGATTACCTGTTAAAAGAAAGGCGCATCGGGAAACCGGTGCGTTTTTTTTTAGTATTTGTTCCTGAACCAGACCTTTTGCCACTCCCGTTTAAGGATCAGGAACGCAACTTCCTCGCTCAGGGCGACAAGATCGGATCCGTCGAGCTGTTTGACCTGTTGTTCGCTGACGTCGATGATGTAGAGAAGGTTCAGGTATTCGGCAAACTTGTGCGAGATGAGCCTGTAGACTTTTTCGTGAAGCTGTACCTTGAGCTCTTCGGGCCGCGTGCTCTTTGGAAAATCGACGGGTTCGTTGGCCAGGTTGAAATCCTTGTTGATCTGCTCGATAAGTTTCAGGTAAAGGTTCTCGGATTTGGCTTCGGCCAGCAGGTGGTCGGTGGTTTTGGGGGCGCTGAACATATTGTGATATTAGGCCTTGCGCATCATCATGCTTTCGCCGAAAGTGCGCAGGGCGTTGGCTGCATCGGCCGGGATATCCATTTTCCCGATACAACTGAATGCCTTATTTGTAAACGTGACGATTGCTTCCTCGGCGGCTTTGTCGGCACCCGTTTGGGCAAAGAGCGAAGTAACCGAATTAATTTTATCCCGGCCGCCTTCGAGCGTTGAAAAATGGTTTTCAAGCGCGGATCTTTGATCGGCGGACGCAAGTTCCATCGCCTTGATGTAGAGAAACGTCTTTTTGTTCTCAAGAATATCGCCGCCCACCTGTTTCCCGAAGGTTTCCGGATCGCCGAAGGCATCGAGCAGGTCGTCCTGGATCTGGAACGCCATGCCCAAATTCACCCCGAAATCATAGATCGCATCGCAGTTTTGGCGCGAAGTCCCGGCCACGATCGCGCCCATTTTTAGAGCTGCACCTAAAAGTACCGCCGTTTTGCAACGGATCATTTCAAGGTAATCGGCTTCGGCAACATGGTCCCGTGCCCCGAAATCCACGTCGAGTTGCTGGCCTTCGCAAACCTCGATCGCCGTCTTGCTGAACAGTTTGGCGAGTGCGCAAAAAATCTCGGGTTCATAGGCTTCGAAGTGGCGATAGGCCAGGATCAGCATCGCATCGCCCGAAAGGATGGCGGTATTGGTGTCCCATTTAAGGTGGACCGTTTCGTGACCTCGCCGCAAGGGGGCCTGGTCCATGATGTCGTCGTGTACGAGCGAAAAATTGTGGAAGACCTCGACCGCGAGTGCCGCCGGAAGCGCTCGCTTTATTGTGGCTCCAAAAATTTCGGCTGAAATCAGGGTGAGCATCGGCCGGACACGCTTGCCGCCGATCTCCAAAATGTACCGGATGGGATCATAGAGCTGGCTCGGCCCATCGGTGGGAATGCTTTCCCGAAGCGCGGTGAGGAAAGGTTCCTGATATCGCGAAAGTGCTTGCATCGGCTAAATTTTGGCTAAAGTACGCGTTTGGGCGCGCAACCGCAAACCGTGAATAAACTGTTAAATAATTGTCAATACTAAGGAAACTATTTTAGTGTTTAAAGTTTCCGCAATACTTTTGCGCGGTAAAATCGAGGATATGAAGGAGGATATTTTAAAGAAAGCGACCGAGATGTTTTTAAATCTCGGATTCAAGAGCGTGACAATGGACGACATTGCGGCCGAAATGGGCATTTCAAAAAAGACGATCTACCAGCACTTCTCCAACAAGGACGAATTGGTAGAAGGGGTTGCGATGGACCTTTTTGCGATGATCTCGTCGGGGATCGATTCCATTAGGCAAATGGCCCTCAACCCAATCGATGAGATTTTCGAGATCAAGAATTTCATGACGCGGCAACTCAAGAACGAGAACGCGTCGCCCTTCCATCAGCTCAAGAAATACTTCCCGAAGATTTCCGAGACGCTGAAGTCCAACCAGTATTGCAAGATGGAAGATTGCGTCAAGGAGAATCTGGGCCGCGGAATCGCACTGGGGCTGTACCGCCCGGAAATCGACATCGATTTCACCACGCGCATTTATTATGTGGGAGGTTCGGCGATCAAGGACGAAGACCTTTTCCCGCGCGAGAACTTCTCGATATCCGACCTGACCGAAAAATACCTGGAATACCACCTGCGGGCCATCGTAACGCCGAAAGGGCTGCAAATGCTTGAGAAACTAATCAACAATCCAATATAAATCAATGAAACACCTTTTATTATTACTGGCGCTCGCGGCGGGACTTGCCTCAAACGCACAGGAGCAAACGGCCGCGAAGGCCTACAGTTTGAGCCTGCAGCAGGCCATTGACCATGCGCTGCAAAACAATTATTCGGCGGTGAATGCGTCGCGCGACATCGAGAAGGCCGAGCAGCGCAAATGGGAGACCACGGCGAGCGGGCTTCCGCAGATCAATGCGGGTGTGGACTACGTCGACAACTTCAGGCTGCAGCAATCGCTTGTCCCAGCCGAATTTTTTGGCGGCGCACCAGGCGAATTCATCCCGGTGGTCTTTGGCACCAAGCACAGCGTGAACGCCCGCGCGACACTTAGCCAGTTACTGTTCGACGGTTCCTATATCGTGGCACTGCAGGCATCCAAGACCTATCTGGAATACTATCGGAACCAAAAATTAAAAAGCAACAACGAGATCCGCGAGGCTGTGGTGAACGCCTATGGAAATGTTTTGCTGGCCGAGGAAAGCATCGCGATCCTGGAACGCAACAAGGCCGTCCTGGACAAGACACTCTTTGATACGAACGAGACTTTCAAGAACGGTTTGATCGAAGAGGAAAACGTCGAGCAGTTGCAGATCACCCAGGCATCGGTGAACTCCAACCTCAACAATGCCCGAAGGTTGCGCAATATCTCATACGATTTTTTAAAGGTGGCGCTGGGAATCGACTTGAAGGATTCACTGGTGCTGACCGATAAATTGGCGGACCTCACAGCGAAGAACATGGACCTGGCGATCGCATCGGACACATTTGACGTGAGGAACAACATCGATTTCAAGCTGGGCCAAAACTTTGTCTCGCAGAGGACACTCGAGTGGAAACTGGAACGAAGCAAAGCCCTGCCGACTTTGGCCGCCAACCTCAACGTGGGCTACAACGCATTCTCAAATGACTTTACCTTTCTCGAAAAGGAACAGGACTGGTTTCACTATTCGAGCCTCGGCGTGAGCCTCAATGTGCCGATATTCAGCAGTTTCGGGAGGCGCGCCCGCACCCAGCAGGCCAAAATCTCGCTTGAACAGGCCAAGACGCAACTTACCGAGGTGGAACAGAGGCTGAAGCTCCAATACCAAAATGCGCGAAGCAACTATGAGTTTAGCGTGGAGGAATTCGCGACGGCAAAAAGCAACCTCGACCTCGCCGAACGAATCGAACGCAAACAGCAGGTAAAATTTACCGAAGGCCTCTCCTCGAGTTTCGACTTTGCCGAAGCACAGCGGCAACTTTACGCGGCGCAGCAGAGCTACCTTCAATCCATGATCGACGTGGTGAATTCCCGCGCGGCACTTGAAAAAATCATTAACGCAAACTAACAACCATGAGAAAAATAATCACCCTATTCCTTTTATCAGTCACGATTGCATCCTGCGGCGGTGACCAGCCCTCGGGCAAGACCGACAAGATCATCGCCACCAACGATCTCAATAAAATTAAGGCAAAGCGCGCCGAACTCCAGGCCGAAATCTCCAAGCTCGATGCTGCCATCGCCAGCCTGGATACCGTCCAGCAGGAGGCGCTCGTGAAGGTGTTGCCGGTTAGGGACACGGTTTTCGCGCACTATGTCGAAGTACAGGGCAATATCGACACCAAGGAGAACCTTATCATCTATCCGCAGTATTCGGGAGTGTTGACCACGCTGAATGTCAAGGCCGGTGACCGCGTCCGCAAGGGGCAGGTCTTGGGCCGGATCGATGACGGCGGATTGAGCCAGCAGGTGCAGCAACTCGAGACGCAGCTCGCCCTGGCGAAAACCACCTACGAGCGCCAGAAGAGGTTGTGGGACCAGAAAATCGGCTCGGAGATCCAGTATCTGCAAGCGAAGACAACGATGGAAAGCCAGCAGAAGGCCGTTTCGCAGATCAAGGCGCAATTGGCTAAAACGGTCGTCACCGCGCCATTCAACGGCGTCATCGACCAGATCATCACCGAGCGCGGCCAGGTGGTCGCTCCCGGCCAAGGCTTGATGCGGATCGTCAATTTATCGGACATGTATGTATCGGCATCGGTTCCCGAGACCTACATCAACAAGGTAGAAAAAGGCTCCGCTGTTGCCGTCTCCATGCCGACCCTGGGCCGCGAGCTCACGGGCAAGATCCGCCAGGTGGGCAACTTCATCGACCCGGCCAACCGCACGTTTGGCATCGAAGTAGCCGTTCCCAATCCCGATAACGTGCTTCGGCCCAACCAGGTCGCGAAATTAAAGATTGTCGACTACACCAATAAAGAGGCGCTCGTGGTTCCGTCCAACATCGTGCAACAGGACGGCCAGGGGAATACCTATGTCTTTGTCGCGACCGATGTCAAGGGCAAGACCGCGACCGCGAAGAAGGTCATCGTCAAACGCGGACAGTCATCGGGCAACCAGACCGAGATCCTCAGCGGGCTTAGCGAAGGCGACATGGTCGTGACCGAAGGCGCATCGGCACTGAGCGAAGGCATGAAACTCAATTTCTAATCACAACCAAATGAGTCATAAAAATAAAGAATTCGGGATCTCGAGCTGGGCGGTGGACAACCGCGTCACGGTTTACATCGTGACCTCGCTGATCGTGATCACGGGCCTGATCGCCTATATCACGATGCCGAGGGAGGATTTCCCGGAAATCATCGAGAACAAAATATACATTTCCACCGTCTTCCCGGGGAACTCGGCCGAGGACGTTGAAAAACTCATCATCAAGCCGCTGGAGAAAGAGTTCAAGAACATCAGCGGCGTCGACAAACTCACGTCCAATTCCTACCAGGATTACGGAATGATCATCGCCGAATTTGCCGACGACGTCACCATCGAGGTCGCCAAGACGCGCATCAAGGACAAGGTGGACAACGTCAAGGCCGATACCGACTGGCCCAACCTGGACAACGGCAGCAAGGTGGAGCCCAATGTGTTTGAGCTCAACATCTCGGAGGAGGTCCCGATCCTGAACATCAACCTGCAGGGGAATTACACCACGCAGCAACTCAAGAAGTACGGCGAGCTTTTGCAGGACGACCTCGAGGAAATCGCCGAGGTCAAGAAGGTTGACATTTTGGGTGTCGATGACCGTGAGGTTGAGATTGCCATCGACGTGTTCCGGATGAGCGCCGCGCAGGTATCGTTTGACGATATCCAGAATGCCGTGAGAAGCGAGAACATGACGCTCTCCGGCGGTAACCTGGTTTCGCAGGGAACGCGCAATAACATCCGGATCGTGGGCGAGATCCAGCAGCCGAAAGAACTGGAAAATATCATCGTCAAGTCCAACGGCGGCATGGTCTACCTCAAGGATATCGCGACCGTGGCCTTCAAGGAAAAGGAAAAGACCACCTACGCCCGTGAAAGCGGGACCGAAGTGGTGATGCTCAGCGTCAAGAAGCGCGCGAACCAGAACATGATCTCGGCCATCGAGCAGATCAAGGAACGCATTGAGAAGGCGCACGGCACCTACCTTCCGGAAAACCTCAAGATCGACCTGACCAATGACCAATCGTCAAGGGTAGAGCATCAGGTGGACGAACTCTCCAACCACATCATCTTCGGGATCATCCTGGTGATGATCGTGCTGATGTTCACGATGGGATTGCGCAACTCGCTCTTCGTGGGCGCGGCGATCCCGCTGTCGATGCTGATGGCGTTTTCGATCTTATCGATGTTCGGGCTGACGCTCAATACCATGGTTCTCTTTGGCCTTGTAATGGGGCTCGGGATGCTCGTGGACGACGGTATCGTGGTGGTGGACAACGTTTTCGCCAACATGAAGAAAGGCATGGACCGGTATACGGCTTCGAAGATCGGGATCGGCGAGATTGCCTGGCCCGTCATTTCGTCAACGGCGACAACGCTGATGGCCTTCCTCCCGTTCGCGCTTTGGCCCGGTACGATGGGTAAGTTCATGAAGTACTTCCCGATTACCTTGACCGTTACGCTGACCGCGTCGCTTTTCGTGGCGATGGTGGTCAATGCGGCCATGACCGGCGGATCGATGGACATCGAGGACCGTAACGTCAGCAAGAAATCGGCGAAGAGGTACACAATCATCTTCGTGATCATCGCGGTCATCTTTGTAATCCTCGGAAATGTCTTCGATTCCAAACTGGCGCGCGCCATCGGCCACCTGGCGATCATCTCGCTCGCGCTGATGTGGCTCTATAAAGTAAAGCTCTACCAGTGGACGCAGGATTTCCAACATTCCTTTTTCCCGCGGATGGAGGATAAATACAAGAATTTCCTCGCCAAGATCTTAGTGGGCCGCCGCGCCTGGTACGCGTTTGCGGGAATCATCGGGTTGCTGGTGCTCTCGGTGATGCTTTTGGGCATGTTCCCGCGCAAGGTGCTTTTCTTCCCCGATAACATTCCGAACCAGGCCATCGCCTACATCGAATATCCGGAAGGGACCGACATCAAGAAGACCAATGAGGCAACACTGTTCGTCGAAAAACAGATCATCGACATCCTTAAGAAGTACACCGACGACAAGGGCGAGAACTTCCTGGCCGAATCGATCGTTTCGCAGGTAGGCGTTGGCGCCGGAAACCCTAATGTCGACGCGGGATCGGCCTCCGAAACCCCGTTCAAGGGCAAGGTGACGGTCAACTTCAGCGAGTTCAAGTTTCGCCAGGGAATCAACACGGCCGACATCCTCGAGGAGATCCGCGGCAAGGTCAAGGGAATTCCCGGAGCGAAAGTGACCGTCGAAAAAGACGCGAACGGCCCACCTGCGGGTTACCCGATATCGGTACAGCTGAGCGGCATGGATTACGATGTCATGCTCCGCGAAGCCGACCGCATGATCGCCTTTATCAACTCCAAGAACATTCCGGGGATTGAGCGATTGAGCGTGGACGTCAACAAGGACAGCCCGGAACTAAAGGTCATGGTGGACCGTGTGAATGCCGGAAGCGTCGGGGTTTCGACCGGACAGCTTGGCTTCAATTTGCGGCGCTCGGTTTACGGGCAGGAAATTTCGACCTATAAGGAAGGCGACGACGATTACAACATCGTCATGAGGCTGCAGGACGACCAGCGCAAGAACGAAAGCGTGCTGTTCAACCAATCGCTGACCTTCCGCAACCCGAACAACGGGCAGATCATGCAGGTCCCGGTTTCGGCGGTTTCGACGACCGAGAAATCATCGACCTACAACCAGATCAAGCGCAAGAACCACAAGCGCATCATGACGATCTATTCCAACGTAATCACCGGTTACAACGCCGATGAGATCATGAAGACCATCGGCACCGAATTGCAGAATTACGAGATGCCGAAGGACGTGACCTATTCATTCTCCGGGGTCCAGGAGGAACAAGGCAAGAACCAAAGCTTTTTGATGTACGCGCTTTTCCTCGCCCTGGCCGGTATCACGCTGATCATCGTGTTGCAGTTCAACTCGGTATCCAAAACCCTGGTGATTTTGTTTACCGTATTGCTCAGCTTTAGCGGGGTTTTCTACGGATACGTGATCGCCAATATGGATTTTGTGATCCTGATGACGATGATGGGTATCATATCCCTGGCCGGTATCGTCGTGAAAAACGGAATCGTGCTCATGGACTTCTTCGTGCTCCTGATGGACCGCAAGGTCGAGGAGAAAGGCGTGAAGTCCCACGACGACCTTACGCTGGACGAAATCAAGGAAGTCATAATCGAATCGGGGAAATCGAGGTTGCGCCCCGTTTTATTGACCGCGACGACGGCCGTGCTTGGATTGATTCCGCTGGCCATCGGGCTCAACTTCAACTTCTTCTCACTGGTCACCGACCTCAATCCGCACATTTTCATTGGCGGGGACAACGTCATCTTCTGGGGCCCATTGGCCTGGACGATCATCTTCGGGCTTACCTATGCGACGGTGCTGACGCTCGTGATGGTACCGGTTATGTTCTTCCTCGTGAAGCGCATCAAATACCGCCTTCGGGAAAGGCGCGAGAGGCGAAGGCTTGCGGAAGCACAGGCTTAAAATCAAAATCGGCTGCTACGAATAACGTAGCAGCCGATTTCTTTATAGATGCTTTGGCCCGGATTGCAGGCCTGGAAATTATTCCCTTACCACTAAAGCATCCTTACTGTAATTTTTGACCGCAGCGACACGGTTATCGGAATAATCCACTTCACTGACCGTATTTCCGCTAAAGAAATACCATTTACCGGTCTTCTCGCCTGTCGCATAATGCGCCACGGCTTTTTTATTTCCCAACTCGTCAAACATTATCCATTTGCCTTCGGGTTTTCCATCAAGGAAATGCCCCTGCTGGTTTACTTTGCCATTCTCATGGAAATAGGTCGCCTTAACCATTTTCCCATCGGCCTCCAGGACCGGTTCAATCGTTTGTGCCGACACGACTCCACCCATCAACACCATTCCCGCAATCACAAATTTTCTCATCGCCGTAGGTTTTTGTAAATCAAATATACTTAATAATTTACAATAACCAAACTTTGGCTTAACAATTTGGTAACATAGCTAAAAAGCTGTCAGCTGTCGGCTATCAGCTATCAGCTTGATTCCGGTCACCCGGTGGCTTTGATGGAGTTCGGCTACGCTACATTCGTCATTTATCAGTCGTCAGTCATCAGTCATCAGTTATCAGTATGAATTGGGTAACCCCGAATGTTTATCATTCAGTTTCTGTAAACCGTAAACCGTAACAATTCGTCCATTCGTCATTCCTCATTCCTCATTCGTCATTTGTCATTTGTCATTCGTCATTCATCACTACTAATTGAGCAGTTTATCCAACTGCGAGACCAGTTCGGGTGAAGAAGGCCTCGGCGCATCGGCCGAAATCACTTTGCCGTCCGGCCCTATCAGGATGAAACGCGGAATCGATTTCACGCCGTAGGCAACCATGAAATCGGAGTTCCAGGCATTGTCCGCATACAATTGGATGCCGCCCATTTCCTTGTCCTTCACGAATTTTTTCCACTTTTCATAATCCTTTTTCTCGTCGATCGAGATGCTCACGAATTCGATGTTTTTGCCATGGTACTTTTTTTCCACCTCCTTCATGGCCGGAATCTCGCGGATGCACGGGCCGCACCAGGTTGCCCAGGCATCGATGTAGACGTATTTCCCGCGCAGGTCTTCAAGCGTGGTCTTGCCTCCTTTGTGGTTTTCATAAGCAAATGACGGCGAAGGCTGGCCCTGCAGTTTCATCGTCTTTTGGTTTTGGTAATACTGTGCCAGGGCGCCCATTGCACTGCCCTGTGACTGGCGCTCCATCCGGTTCTTGAAATCGGTGTCGAAATTGCCTTTTGCAAGCATTTCCTTGTCGGCCTTGATGCGGTCGAACACCGCGGTTTTTACCGTCTCTTCATCGGCTGAAGCCATATTCTCAAGCTTTTCGTCGGCGAGGACCTGCGCGGCCAGGAAATTGTTTTCGTCCGCGCCCTTTCCGCTCCAGACAATGCTTTCGTCAAACTGTTTGGCGTCCATCTTCAGGGTCAGGTCGAAACCCGGTGCGAGGTACGCCTGCGCATATTCCACCCCGTCAAAAATATCGTAGAACCCTTTGGTAATTTCAAAAGTGTCCTTGAATTCGCCCTTCGCGTCGGCCTTGATCTCGTGTTTGAAATTCTTGCCCTGTACGGTGATCACGTCGCCGTTGCGGTTCTCGATCTTGGCGTGAAGCTTCACCTTTCCGCCCTGCGCCCAAACGCCGGCCACCGCCAGCATCAGGATCCATGCTATTTTTTTCATAAGTTGTTGAATTGTTGAACGTAAATATAGAATTTAAATCGATAAAATTTCCGGTACCGATATTTTCTGCACACAAGCCTCAATCTCACGGGCAAATAGTATTTTTGTCTCAAATACTTGACATGTACCGAAGCCATACCTGCGGCGAGCTCAGCGCCCAAAACATCAATTCCCGGGTCACCCTTTCAGGATGGGTGCAAAAAATAAGGAACAAAGGATTCATGATTTGGGTCGATTTGCGCGACCGTTATGGCATTACCCAGCTCATCATCGACAACCGCAGCGGCGACCAGGTGATGAAACTCGCCGAAACCCTAGGGCGCGAATTCGTGATCCAGGCAAAGGGGACCGTCATCGAACGCGAGTCCAAAAACCCGAACATTCCTTCCGGCGACATCGAGATCCTCGTATCGGAACTTGAAATTTTGAACGCCGCGGTCACGCCTCCTTTTACCATCGAGGACGACACCGACGGCGGCGAGGACATACGCATGAAATACCGCTATCTGGACATCAGGCGAAATCCGGTCAAGAACGCGTTGCTGTTCCGGCACAAAGTCTCGATGGAAGTGCGCAATTACCTTTCGCAACAGGGATTCTGCGAGGTCGAGACGCCTTACCTTATCAAGTCAACTCCCGAAGGAGCACGCGATTTTATCGTGCCTTCGCGGATGAACCCCGGGCAATTCTATGCGCTTCCGCAATCGCCCCAGACTTTCAAACAGCTTTTGATGGTGGGCGGAATGGACAAATATTTCCAGATCGTGAAGTGTTTCCGCGATGAGGACCTTCGCGCCGACCGCCAACCTGAATTCACCCAGATCGATTGCGAAATGGCTTTCGTGGAGCAGGAAGACATCCTGAATGTTTTTGAAGGGCTGACGCGGCATCTATTAAAGGAGATCAGGGGAATCGAGGTCGACAGATTCCCGCGGATGACCTACGAACACGCGATGAGGACTTATGGCAATGACAAGCCCGACATCCGTTTCGGGATGGAATTTGGCGAATTGAACGATGTCGCCAAGGGACGTGGCTTTGCCATTTTTGACGACGCCGAACTCATCGTCGGGATCGCGGCGCCCAATTGCGGAGAGATGACCCGCAAGGAAATCGACGCGCTTATCGACTGGGTCAAACGCCCCCAGGTCGGCGCATCGGGGATGATTTATGCCAAATGCAATGCAGACGGCACTTTCAAATCGTCGGTCGACAAATTTTACAACCAGGAAGACCTCGCGGCCTGGGCACAGATCACCGGTGCAAAACCGGGCGACATGATCTTTGTGCTCTCTGGCCCCGCCGACAAGACCAGGACCAGGCTCAGCGCTTTGCGGATGGAACTCGCCACGCGGCTCGGCCTGCGCAACCCGGATGAATTCGCACCGCTTTGGGTGGTGGACTTCCCCTTGTTGGAATTGGACGAGGAAAGCGGCCGCTACCACGCGATGCACCACCCGTTCACCTCGCCAAAACCCGAGGACATGGATTTGCTCGCAACGCAACCCGGAAAAGTGCGCGCCAATGCCTATGACATGGTGCTCAACGGCAACGAGATCGGCGGGGAATCGATCCGCATCCACGACCGGGCGACCCAGCAATTGATGTTCAAATACCTTGGCTTCAGTGACGAGGAGGCGCGAAACCAGTTCGGGTTTTTGATGGACGCCTTTGAATACGGGGCGCCGCCGCACGGAGGGCTTGCCTTTGGCCTGGACAGGCTGGTCGCCATTTTGGGCGGACAGGAAACCATCCGCGATTTCATCGCATTCCCCAAGAACAATTCGGGCCGCGATGTGATGATCGATGCGCCATCGGCCATAGACAAAGCCCAACTTGAAGAGCTTCACGTAAAATCGACAATATGAAAACCCTGATCCTGGCCGCCCTACTGGCCTTCAGCGTTGCATCGGCACAGGAAGAAAACGCTGCGGTGGAAAATGCCTCGGGGCTGCATATAGGCCTGTTAGGAATGTATGGGCATTATGAAATGCGGCTGTCGGACCAATGGGCGCTGCGTGCGGAGGCAGGATTTGACGTGGGTTTTGCCATTGGGTGGGACGACGAGGACGTTTATGGCCTGATCCCTACTTTCCGGCTGGAACCCCGGTGGTATTACAATCTGCCCAAACGGATGGCCAAGGGGTACAGTACCGATGACAATGCCGGGAATTTCCTGGCGCTCAATACCTCCTACATCCCTGACGTCTTTATCGGGTCCAACCCCGACGGGCTGACCGTGCTCCACGAGTTTCTGGTAATTCCCAAGTGGGGCATCCGGAGGAACCTGGGCTCGCAATTCAATTATGAGGCGGGCATCGGCATCGGCTATGCGAAATACCGCGAGGAATATATGGGCGATAAATCAGGCGTCTACCCGGACCTGCATCTGCGCATCGGTTTCAGGTTTTAAACTTTGCCGAACACCCTGACAATCAAATAATTTTTTGAAACTTTTAACACTGTATGGTGTTTGTTTCAATTATTAGTTTACATTTGCCGCATTATCAATATTTTATTTGAATTACAATGCGCACAGGTAAAGTGAAATTTTTCAATGAGTCAAAAGGTTACGGATTCATTACAGACGAGGAAACCGGACGTGACATTTTTGTCCACGCCACCGGAATCAAAGTTGAGAACCTCCGCGAAGGCGACAGGGTCAGCTATGAAGAGGAAGAAGGCCGCAAAGGCAAGGTTGCCGCTCAGGTGACCACGCTGGACTAATATACTTTGACCAAGCTTAGAAAACGCTCCGCACACACGGGGCGTTTTTTTTTACTTCCGCGGGCTTATTTATACTCTTTAAAAATAACGAACGGCCACTGGCAGCGCGGCCAACGAAATGCCGGGCGCATTGCTTTTTTTAATTTTCGGGTGTATCTTTGCGGCTGATTTACCTAAATTTAAGTTATGCAAACTTCGCAGGTTGATTATTTCCCGATCCTGATGCAATTCCTGCTCGCGGTTGGTTTTGTCGTGACCACGATTTTCATATCGTCGTTGCTGGGGCCAAAACGCAGCTCGGCAAACAAGGACAAGAATTTCGAGTGCGGGATCGAATCGGTGGGGAATGCGCGTGCGCCGTTCTCGGTCAAGTACTTCCTGGTCGCGATCCTCTTCGTTCTTTTTGACGTTGAGGTAATTTTCCTTTACCCATGGGCGGTGAATTTCAGGGAGATGGGCATGGACGGAATGATCAAGATGGGCATTTTTATGGTCCTCCTGCTGGTTGGATTTTTCTATATCATCAAAAAGAAGGCGCTCGAGTGGGAGCGCTAAAGAAGGGTTAATTGATTAATATTCCCGGCGTTTTTTCGTTGTAAAACAATGTACTAACGACAAAATTGCAAGAAAATGAGCGATTCAAAAATAAATATGGTCCAACCGCCCGAAGGAGTTTCGGGTGAAGGCTTTTTTGCCACCAAGCTCAGCGACGTCGTGGGGCTTGCAAGGGCAAATTCGCTTTGGCCGCTTCCGTTTGCGACATCGTGCTGCGGTATCGAGTTCATGGCCACGATGGCCTCGCACTATGACGTGGCGCGTTTTGGGTCTGAGCGGATGAGCTTCTCGCCGCGCCAGGCCGACATGCTTCTGGTCATGGGAACGATCGCCAAGAAGATGGCGCCGATCCTCCGCCAGGTTTACGAACAGATGGCCGAACCGCGTTGGGTGATCGCCGTGGGCGCCTGTGCGTCTTCGGGAGGAATTTTCGATACCTATTCGGTATTGCAGGGCATCGACAAGGTCATACCGGTGGATATCTACGTTCCCGGTTGCCCTCCAAGGCCCGAGCAGATCCTCGACGGCATCATGCGATTGCAGGAACTCGTGAAATCCGAATCGGTACGCCGCCGCAGCTCACCCGAATACACCGAACTGCTGGCCTCTTATAACATAAAGTAACAAATGGCACTGGAAAACGCGGCTATACAAAATTCACTGCAGGACCGTTTCGCATCGGCAGTTGGCGATTTCAATCAGATCCACGACATTTTGACCTTTGAGGTCGAGGCGTCGCAGATTGTTCCCGTGATGACTTTTCTTCGGGACGACAAAACTTTGCGTTTCAACTTTTTGACCGACCTGTGCGGCATGCATTTTCCCGATGCCGAACCGTCCCGGCAGTTTTCGGTCGTATACCACATGCACAACTGGATGGACAACGTCCGCATCCGGATCAAGTGTTACCTCGACGGGGAAAACCCGGAAATCGATACCGTTACGGGGCTTTTCGCATCGGCCAACTGGCAGGAGCGCGAGACCTACGATTTTTACGGGATCATTTTCAAGGGCCATCCTCAACTAAAACGCATCCTGAACATGGACGAAATGGTTTCGTTCCCGATGCGCAAGGAATTCCCGCTCGAGGACGGCGGCCGGACCGACAAGGATGACCGTTTCTTTGGACGAACCACCGATAACTGCTAATCATGTCAGACTTACTTTTAACTCCCGAAGAGCGGTACGCCGGCATCATCAAGAAAAGGCAGAATGAGGACGGCGCCGAGCTTTCCATCCTGAACCTTGGCCCGACACACCCGGCTACACACGGGATTTTCCAGAATATTCTCCTGATGGACGGCGAGCGCATCATCGACGGCGAAGGCACCGTGGGCTATATCCATCGCGCGTTCGAGAAGATTGCCGAGAACCGACCGTTTTACCAGATCACGCCGCTCACTGATAGGATGAACTACTGTTCGTCGCCCATCAACAACATGGGCTGGTGGATGACACTTGAAAAGGCGCTCAACGTCGAAGTTCCGAAGCGCGCCCAATACCTGCGCGTAATCGTTATGGAGCTGGCCCGCATCGCCGACCACATCATCTGCAACTCGGTTTTGGGTGTCGATACCGGAGCCCTGACCGGCTTTTTGTACGTATTCCAATACCGCGAGAAAATATACGAGATATACGAAGAAATCTGCGGCGCACGCCTGACGACCAATATGGGCCGCATCGGCGGATTCGAACGCGACTGGAGCCCTTTGGCCTTCAAGAAACTCGACGAGTTCCTCAATGAATTCCCGGCCATCTGGACCGAATTCGAGAACCTGCTCACCCGCAACCGGATCTTCATGGACCGCACCATCGGCGTAGGACCGATCTCGGCCGAACGCGCCATGAGTTACGGCTTTACCGGGCCTAACCTGCGCGCAGCCGGAATCGATTACGACATCCGTGTCATGCAGCCGTACAGCTCTTACGAAGACTTTGAATTCAACGTGCCCGTGGGGCAATCGGGCGATACTTATGACCGTTTCTGCGTGCGCAACGCCGAGGTCTGGGAGAGCCTTTCGATCATCAAGCAGGCGCTGGCCAAGTTGCCGGAAGGCCCGTACCACGCGGATGTTCCGGACTATTACCTTCCGCCAAAAGAGGACGTTTACCACAACATGGAGGCGCTCATCTACCACTTCAAGATCGTCATGGGCGAAGTGCCCGTACCGGTTACCGAAGTGTACCACGCGGTGGAAGGGGGCAACGGCGAACTCGGGTTTTACCTGGTCACCGACGGAAGCCGCACGCCGTACAGGCTGCATTTCCGCAGGCCGTGCTTTATTTATTACCAGGCCTTCAACGAGATGGTGCAGGGACAGATGCTCTCGGATGCGATCGCGACGCTTTCGAGTTTGAACGTGATCGCGGGAGAACTGGATGCGTAAAGGTTTTGGGTTTTGAGCAATGGGTTTTGGGTAATGCCAAGGCCCGATGATATGTAATAAAAGTGATGAATTTAGATTACAAATGTGCCCGGACTCCTCTCCGCTCCCATTTATAATTTATAATTTATAATTTATAATAGAAAATAATGGGTTTTTCTACCAACGCCGTTAAACAGGAAATCAACATCACCGACGCACTTCGCGCCCGGATCGATGAACTGTTGTCGCATTACCCGGAGGACAAGAAGAAGTCGGCGCTTTTGCCCGTGCTTCACGAGGTCCAGGACGCGCACGACAACTGGCTGTCGATCGAACTGATGGACAAGGTCGCCGAAATTTTGGAGATCAAGCCCGTCGAGGTTTATGAGGTGGTGTCCTTCTACACGATGTACAACCGCAGGCCGGTGGGCAAGTTCATGTTCGAGTTTTGCCAGACCTCGCCCTGCTGTTTGCGCGGGGTTGAGAACCTGATGGATTACACCTGCGAAAAATTGGGCGTCGGAATCGGTGAACCCACTGCCGACGGCATGTTTGAGGTTCGTGGCGTTGAATGCCTCGGCGCATGCGGATATGCCCCGATGATGCAGATCGGCGACTATTATCACGAAAACCTGACCAAGGAAAAAATAGACCAGCTCATCACCGATTGCCGCGAGGGTAAAATCAAATTACAGTAATGGCTACCAAAATACTTTTAGATAAGATCAACATTCCGGGCATTTTGCATTACGATGTCTATCGCCAGAACGGCGGGTACGCATCGGTGGAAAAGGCGCTCAAGATGACGCCCGACGAGGTGGTCGAGGAAGTCAAGACTTCCGGGCTTCGCGGACGTGGCGGCGCAGGATTCCCCGCCGGAATGAAGTGGAGTTTCATCGACAAGAAGTCTGGCAGGCCGCGCCATTTGGTGTGCAATGCCGACGAATCTGAACCCGGAACCTTCAAGGACCGGTACCTGATGGAGTTCATTCCGCACCTTTTGATCGAAGGCATGATCACCTCGAGCTACGCACTGGGCGCGAACCTTTCCTACATCTATATCCGCGGCGAATACATGTGGGTCTACAAGATCCTCGAACGCGCGATTGCCGAGGCCAAGGCCACGGGCTGGCTGGGGAAAGACATCCAGGGTTCGGGATATGACCTTGAACTCTACGTGCACTGCGGCGCCGGGGCCTACATCTGCGGAGAGGAAACCGCGCTCATCGAATCGCTGGAGGGCAAGCGCGGCAATCCCCGCATCAAGCCGCCCTTCCCCGCCGTAAGCGGGCTCTGGCAGAATCCAACCGTTGTCAACAACGTCGAGACCATCGCGGCCGTGCCGTGGATCATCAATAATTCGGGTGCCGATTATGCTAAGATCGGCGTGGGGCGCTCAACGGGAACCAAGCTCATTTCGGCCTCGGGACACATAAAGAAGCCGGGGGTTTACGAGATCGAACTCGGGATCACCGTCGATGAATTCATGAACTCGGACGAATATTGCGGCGGCATGATCGACGATCGCCCGCTAAAGGCCTTCGTGCCGGGTGGCTCATCGGTACCGATCCTTCCCGCACATTTGATTTACAAGACAGCAAATGGCGAAGACCGCCTGATGACCTACGAATCCCTTGCCGACGGCGGTTTTGCGACCGGATCGATGCTGGGATCCGGAGGGTATATCGTTTACAACGACACCGCGTGCATCGTGCGGAACACCTGGAATTTCTCGAGGTTTTACCATCACGAGAGTTGCGGGCAGTGTTCGCCGTGCCGCGAGGGAACCGGCTGGCTCGAGAAAGTGCTGCACCGCATCGAGACCGGCTATGGCCGCGAGGAAGACATCGATCTATTGTGGGATATTCAGCGCAAGATCGAGGGCAATACGATTTGCCCGCTTGGCGATGCCGCCGCCTGGCCGGTAGCTTCGGCAATCAGGCACTTCCGCGACGAGTTTGAATACCACGTCCGATTCCCGGAAAAAATTAAGAACCGCGACCATTTTGTCGATGAGCCTTTTGAGAAGGTGAGGCATTTGGTGGCGAAGCAAGAAGTATAATTTGACGAATGTCGAACGTCGAATGTCGAACGAAACAACCGATAATCAATTACTTCAAAATATCAATCCGTGCGTCGTTCGACATTTGTCATGCGACATTAGACAATAAAGCGTCGTTCGACATTAGTCATTCGACATTAGACATAAAAAATGAAAGTAACCATAGACGGACAAAGCATCGACGTAGAACCGGGGACCACGATCCTGCAGGCTGCGCGTATGATCGGAGGCGAATCGGTCCCGCCGGCAATGTGCTATTATTCCAAACTCAAGGGAAGCGGCGGGAAGTGCCGATGCTGTTTGGTGGAAGTCACCAAGGGCAGCGATGCCAACCCGACGCCGATGCCCAAACTCATGGCCTCGTGCGTGACCGGCTGCATGGATGGCATGGAGGTCGCGAGCATTTCATCGGAACGCGTGACCGATGCGCGTAAATCAGTAACCGAATTCTTGCTGATCAACCACCCGCTCGACTGCCCCGTTTGCGACCAGGCCGGTGAGTGCGATTTGCAGAACCTCAGCTTCAAGCACGGCAAGGCCGAGACGCGTTTCATTGAGGAGAAAAGGACATTCGAGCCCGAGAACATCGGCCCCAACATCCAGCTCCACATGAACCGGTGCATCCTGTGTTACCGATGCGTCATGGTAGCCGACCAACTTACCGACAACCGCGTTCACGGTGTGATGGACCGCGGCGACCACTCCAATATCTCGACCTGCATTTCAAAGGCGATCGACAATGAATTTTCCGGCAACATGATCGACGTTTGCCCGGTAGGCGCGCTCACCGACAAGACCTTCCGCTTCAAGCAACGCGTTTGGTTCAACAAGCCCTACGATGCCCACCGCGACTGCTCCAAGTGCTGCGGAAAGGTGACGTTGTGGATGTTCGGGCAGGAAATACAGCGCGTGACCGGCCGCAAGGACCAGTATCACGAGGTGGACGAATTTATCTGCAACGAGTGCCGGTTCGACCACAAGAACACTGCCGACTGGGTCATCGAAGGCCCGCGGAAGTTCGAGAAGGATTCGGTCATCAACCAAAACAACTATACCCGACCGCTTGAAACGGTGCACATCGCGACCGAGGAAAAAATCCTCAAGGGCCGCGAACAGGACCGCAAGAAAATCTCGATGGCCAATGTGCCCTTGAAGCCGGAGGAAGTTGAAATCTTTAAAAAGGGGAACCTGTGATGGACAGCACACTGATCATTGAAAAAAGCATCTTCATCGTCGTGATTTTTGCGATCACGATGCTGATGGCGATGTATTCCACGCTGGCCGAACGCAAGATCGCCGCATGGCTCCAGGACCGAATCGGGCCAAACCGCGCTGGAAAAGGGGGAATCCTCCAGCCGCTCGCCGATGGACTGAAACTATTTTCAAAAGAGGAATTTCTGCCCGACACGCCCAATAAATTCCTTTTCGTGGTGGGCCCGGCCATCTCGATGAGCGTGGCGCTGATGACAAGCGCGGTGATTCCGTGGGGAGACAAACTCATCATCGGCGGGCGCGAGGTCATCCTCCAGGCCACCGACATCGACGTGGCGATCCTTTACATTTTCGGTGTTTTAAGCGTCGGGGTTTACGGGATCATGATTGGCGGATGGGCCTCGAACAACAAATTCTCGCTGATGAGCGCCATGCGTGCCTCGTCGCAAATGATTTCATACGAAGTGGCGATGGGGCTTTCCATCATCGCGCTTTTGATGATGAGCGGAACGCTGAGCCTTCGGGAGATCGCGGCCCAACAGCCGGGCATGCATTGGAACGTGTTCTATCAGCCGGTAGGCTTCCTGATTTTCCTGATCTGCAGCTTCGCCGAGACCAACCGCACGCCCTTTGACCTTGCCGAGTGCGAGGCCGAACTCATTGGCGGTTACCACACCGAATATTCGTCGATGCGGATGGGCTTCTACCTGTTCGCCGAATACGCGAGCATGTTTATCTCGTCCACGATCCTGGCTGTGCTTTATTTCGGGGCGTACAACTATCCCGGCATGCAGTGGGCCGTGGAGAACTGGGGCGTGAACATCGCGAACATCATCGGAATTGTCGTATTGTTCATCAAAATCTGTTTCTTCATCTTCTTTTACATGTGGGTGCGCTGGACGATTCCAAGGTTCCGGTACGACCAGCTGATGAGGCTCGGATGGAAGATGCTGATCCCGCTTGCGATCGCGAATATTTTCGTGACGGGAATCGTGATCCTCATGGCCGATAGTTAGTGGCTAGTGGCTAGTGGCTGGTGGCTGGGAGCATAAAGAGTAATAACAACATAATTAGATGGTTCGTTCGACATTTGTCGTTCGACATTTGACATATCATGGCAATAGAAACAATATCATTATCCGGCCGCAAGAAGGAGGTCTCAAACAAAAAGATGTCTTTTTGGGAGAGCCTGTACCTGGTCGCGATCGTGAAGGGGCTGATGATTACCATCCGGCACCTCTTCACGCGCAAGGTGACCGTAAAATATCCCGAACAGGTCAGGAAACGCAGCGCCGTTTACCGCGGCCAGCACATGCTCAAACGCGACGAACAGGGCCGCGAGAACTGCACTGCCTGCGGGCTTTGCGCGCTTTCATGCCCGGCCGAGGCCATCACCATGACCGCCGCAGAGCGCAAGCCTGACGAGAAACATCTGTACCGCGAGGAAAAGTATGCATCGGTATATGAAATCAACATGCTGCGTTGCATTTTCTGCGGATTGTGCGAGGAAGCCTGCCCGAAAGACGCCATATACCTGACCGAGTCGAAGGTATTGGTACCGGCAAGCGGCAAGCGCGAGGATTTCATCTTCGGGAAAGACAAACTGGTCATGCCGCTGGAAATGGCGCTGGCCAATGGCAAAAAGAAAAAAGAGTCGAGCCTATGAACCTGATGATTATTTTTTACATCCTTTCGGCGCTTACACTCGGAACGGGCCTCATGACGATCCTCAGCCGCAACACGATCCACAGCGCGATTTACCTCGTGATCTGCTTTTTCTCGGTGGCCGCGCATTACCTGATGTTCAACGCACAATTCCTGGCGATCGTGCACATCATCGTCTACAGCGGCGCCATCATGGTACTCTTTCTTTTCACGATCATGCTCATGAACCTGAACAAGGAAGACGAACCGCACAAAAAGCCTCTCTCACAGGTGGCGGCGGCGATTTCCTTTTGCCTGGTGGCGCTCGTCCTGCTGGCGGTGTTCATCAAATCGCAACCTGAAATCACCGAATACGTAGCGCTCGGCCAGGATTACCAGTCCATCAAGGTGCTGGGCAAGGTGTTGCTCAACGAATACATGGTACCCTTTGAGTTCGCATCGGCGCTTTTGCTGGTGTCGATGATCGGCGCGGTACTGTTGTCCAAAAAAGATAAAACGGCTTAAGATGCAGAACATTTTACAGGAAATAGGCATCCAGAATTACATTTACCTTTCGACGCTGCTGTTTTGCGTAGGCATTTTCGGGGTACTGTACAGGCGAAATGCGATCATCATGTTCATGTCGATCGAGATCATGCTCAACGCGGTCAACCTCTTGTTCGTGGCTTTTTCCACCTATCACCAGGACGCACAGGGGCAGGTTTTCGTATTCTTTTCGATGGCCGTCGCCGCAGCGGAGGTTGCTGTTGGCCTCGCGATCCTCGTATCGATTTTCCGGAACCTCAACTCAATTGACATCGACAACCTCAAAAACCTGAAAGGATAATGGAGACACCCATGATTTTACTCCTGATGCTCGCCCCTTTCGCCGGGTTTCTCATCAATGTTTTCTTTGGCCGATCCTTGGGCCGCAACGCTTCGGGATGGTTGGGGACCGCGATGGTGCTGGTGTCGTTTTTGGTTACGCTGCAGTTTTTCATCCAGATAAATGCCGACGGTAAACCTGTCGAGGCCAATCTGTTCCGATGGTTTTCGCTCGCAGGTTTCAACATCGAATTCGGTATTTTGCTTGACCAGCTTTCGCTCTTATGGCTGATGTTTGTCACCGGAATCGGTTCGCTGATCCACATGTACTCGATTTCGTACATGCACGACGACGAAAATATGCACAAGTTTTTTGCCTACCTCAACCTGTTCGTTTTCTTCATGATCACGCTGGTGGCGGGAAGCAATCTTTTGGTCATGTTCATCGGATGGGAAGGCGTCGGGCTTTGCTCTTACCTGCTCATCGGTTTCTGGTATGCCAATCAGGAGTACAATAACGCCGCAAAAAAAGCCTTCATCATGAACCGCGTGGGTGACCTCGGGTTTTTGGTGGGAATCTTTATCCTCGGATCGCTTTTCTCGACGCTTGACTTCCTTGAAATGAAGGACGTCATCGCCGGCGGAACCAACTCCGGAAACACCTATTGGATCGCGGTCGCCGCCCTGGCCCTGTTTATCGGCGCCTGCGGTAAATCGGCACAGATCCCCCTTTACACCTGGCTTCCCGACGCGATGGCGGGACCAACCCCGGTATCGGCACTGATCCACGCGGCCACGATGGTAACGGCCGGGATCTTCATGGTCACGCGGATGCATTTCGTTTTCGACCTTGCGCCGGTTGTCCAGGACATCATCGCGGTCATCGGTGCTGCGACGGCGCTGCTCGCCGCCACGATCGGGCTTGTCCAGAATGACATCAAAAAGGTTCTCGCCTACTCGACGGTTTCGCAATTGGGACTGATGTTTCTCGCCCTTGGCCTTGGCGCGTACGAGGTTGCCGTCTTCCACGTGATCACACACGCTTTTTTCAAGGCTTGCCTGTTCCTTGGTTCCGGTTCGGTGATTCACGCGCTTCACGGCGAACAGGACATGCGCAACATGGGCGGATTGAAAGGCGTCATGAAAATCACATTCGTCACGTTCCTGATATCCTCGCTTGCAATTTCCGGTATACCGCTGTTCTCGGGTTTCTTCTCAAAGGACGAGATCCTGATGGTCGCCTTTCACGAAAACAAGGCGCTCTGGGTGATTGCCTCGCTGGCATCGATCATGACGGCGTTCTATATGTTCAGGCTTTTGTACCTGACGTTTTTCAACAATTTCCGCGGAACCGAGGAGCAGAAACACCATCTGCACGAAAGCCCTGCACTAATCACGTTCCCACTTATCGTATTGGCAATTTTGGCCGCCGTGGGCGGTTTGATCAGCCTCCCGGGCAACAGCTGGCTCGCGCATTATCTCGACCCCGTGTTCGACGCGCCGCACGTGCCGCATCATCTGGATTCGACGGCTTACATGCTTATGGGTATAGCAGTTGTGGGCGCGCTGATCGGTATCGGGATGGCGTATTTCAAATACGGGAAAGGCGCGGTTCCACCGCGTGATGAGGAGATTTCGGGTGTTACCAGGCTCCTGTACAATAAGTATTACGTCGATGAATTCTATTCGGCCATCATCGTAAAGCCCATCAATGCGATGTCGAAATTCTTCCGCGACACCCTCGAGCGCGCGCTGTCAGGTTTCGTATATGGTTTCGGGACCGTAGCCAACGCCATCGGAACACAGGGAAGGTCGCTCCAAAACGGAAGCATCGGGCTGTATCTGTTCGCTTTCGTATTCGGTCTTTCCGCCATACTCGCCTATTTATTTCTGTTGCAATAATTATTACTGATGGATGTAACTTACTTATTGGTCATACTTTTAATCGGGACGCTTGTTACCTGGCTCAGCGGGGACAAGGCCGCGCCTAAAGTGGCGCTCTTGTCATCAATAGTTGCCTTGGCGGTTTCCTTACTGCTATTTAATGCACACCTTGGCGGCGTTGATACCGGATTCATGGCACAATGGCTGGACAAACCCGTGATACATTTCGCACTGACGGGCGATGGGCTGTCGCTGTCGATGCTTTTGCTGACCACGGCGTTGATCCCGCTTATCATCTATTCGTCCTTTGGCAACACATTCAGGAATGCCCGTTCTTTCTATGCGCTCGTCCTTTTCATGGCGTTTGCGATGTGCGGGACATTCATGGCTGCCGACGGTTTCCTCTATTACATCTTCTGGGAAATCGCGCTTATTCCGATTTATTTCATCGCGTTGATATGGGGCAACGATGATGCGGCCGAACGCCGGAAAGCCGTCGTCAAGTTCTTCATCTACACCTTTGCGGGCTCACTGTTCATGCTGGTCGCATTTGCGTATCTGTATCAAAAAACCGGCTCATTCCTCATCGGCGACCTAAGCCGCGTCATGCTCACAGAGAAAGAGCAGTTCTGGACATTCCTCGCCTTCTTCGCAGCTTATGCGGTGAAAATTCCCTTGATCCCGTTCCATACCTGGCAGGCCGCGGTTTACCAAAAAGCGCCGACCGTGGGAACGATGCTCCTCTCCGGGATCATGCTCAAGATGGGGCTTTACAGCGTAATCCGTTGGCAGATTCCCATTGCGCCGCTTGGGGCAAAAGGGTTGATGCCATACGTTATCGGCCTCAGCATAGCAGGCGTAATCTATGGTTCGATCTTGGCCCTTCGCCAAAAAGATCTCAAGAAACTCCTGGCGTACTCGTCGCTGGCGCACGTTGGGCTCATAGCCGCGGGTTGCTATGCGCTTTCGCTGGACGGTTTCCGCGGGGCCGTTGTGCAGATGATCGCGCACGGTTTCGTGATCGTGGGCCTGTTCTTTGCCGCCGAAATCATCTATCGTCGCTATGAGACCCGTGAAATAGCCCAAATGGGCGGGATCCGCGCGCAGGTCCCCAAATTCGCATCGATGTTCATGATTTTGGTCCTGGCGTCGGTGGCCCTACCGGGAACTTTCAATTTCGTGGGCGAATTCACGGTCCTGTACAGCCTTTCGCAAATCAACATCTGGTATGCGGTACTTGGCGGTCTCACCATCATCCTCGGCGCCTACTACATGCTCCGGATGTTCCAGCGCACCATGCTCGGGCCCGTCAACCCGCTCCCCTTTGCCGAAGTAACTACCAGTGAAGGGATCACAATGGTTTTCATCATTGGCGTATTGCTTTTCTTCGGGCTTTTTCCGCAACCTATCATTGACCTGATCACGCCGCCGCTCAGGGACATTTTGACTAATATCAACAGGTTTAACTAACCATGAACACATTAATCGCAATTACCGGCCTCGGAATCCTGGTCCTGCTGCTCGAGATCTTCAACCTTCGCAAGGCGATCGTGCCGTTGACGCTCCTCGGGCTTGCGGGCGCATTCGGGGTGAATGCCATGGAATATGGTGAAACCGCCGGGTATTTTAGCAACATGGTGGTGACATCGCCATACTCATCGGCATTTTCAGGCCTGTTCATCATCTTGACGATTTTCCTGGTGGCGATGAGCCGCGACTTTTACAGTATGGAGCCCGGCAAACTTTCGGACTTTGTATCCATCAAGGTTTTCCTGTGTGCCGGAGCGATCGCCATGGTCTCTTTTGGCAACCTCGCCATGTTTTTCCTCGGTATCGAAGTACTCTCCATTTCAATTTACATCCTCGCGGCAAGCGACAGGCTCAACATCCGAAGCAACGAGGCGGGAATGAAGTATTTCCTGATGGGTTCATTCGCTTCGGGAGTGATCCTTTTTGGCATATGCCTGATTTACGGCGCAACCGGCTTTTTTGACATCGCCGAAATCTACGAACTCTCGAAAAGTGAAATCATCCCCAACTGGTTCTTCATCGGGCTGATCCTGATGGCAGCGGGGATGCTGTTCAAGATTGCCGCCGTCCCGTTCCATTTCTGGGCCCCGGATGTCTATGAAGGCGCCCCCGCCCTGACCACCGCCACCATGAGCACGCTTGCGAAGGTCGCATCGATGGCCGCGCTGTTCAAGATCGCGTCAACGCTCAATGCGAATGTCTCGGTTCCATTTGAATACATGATCGCCACCATCGCCATGCTTTCGATGATCGTGGGCAACATCATGGCCCTGCGCCAGCAAAACGTAAAGAGGATGCTCGGTTTCTCCGGAATCTCGCACGCGGGCTACATGTTGTTGGTAATGTTTGCGCTGTCGACATCGGCCGACACGTTGCTATACTATGCTTCGGCGTATGCCCTGGCGGGAATAGCGGCATTCGCGGTCGTTCTCTATGTTTACAAGACAACCCAGCGCGAGGACATCGACGCGTTTGCCGGCTTGGGGAAAACATCTCCGTTTTTGGCCGCCATTCTTACCGGCGCCCTGATTTCCATGGCGGGAATTCCGATATTCTCAGGCTTTTTCGCCAAATTCATGCTGTTCAACCAGGCCATCGAGGGCGGGTACCTGGCCGTTGTGATCGTCGCGGTGGTCTCGTCGATCATCAGCATCGGGTACTATTTCAAGATCATTATCGCCATGTATATGCGCGAACCCGAAAGCCCTTCGCAACCGGTGCCTTTCGCCTTTCACGCCGTGGCATTTACCGCGCTTGCCCTCAACCTGGCCATTGGATTGTTCCCGTCGCTGGTGATGCAATTGCTGTAGGGCGTGCCCCCGGCTCCGCTGCCGCTGCGCCGGCGTCAGGCTGTACGCTGTAGCTTTGGCTGCCGCTTCCATCCTTCACGCACCTAAAAATGATACCTTTGCCGCATGAATTGGCTTAAAAACCTTTTTGGGGCAAAGCCCTCGCAAGCCGCTCCACAAGAAGATCCCATGAAAAAATTCCTGATTGCGGGCCTGGGGAATATTGGCCCGGAATACGCCAACACCCGTCACAACATCGGTTTCAAGGTACTGGACAAGCTAGCCTCGATGGAAAGCCTGGCTTTTGAAACCGCGCGCCTCGGCGATGTTGCGCAATACAAATTCAAGGGCCGGACGTTTTTCCTGCTCAAGCCAAACACTTACATGAACCTCAGCGGGAAAGCCGTAAAATATTGGCTGGATAAGGAAAACATCCCGCTGGAAAACCTGCTCGTCATCACCGATGACCTCAACCTGCCATTCGGTTCCATCCGGATCCGGGGAAAAGGCAGCGACGGCGGGCACAACGGCCTAAAAAGCATCCAGCAAATCCTTGGCACCGATCAGTATGCGAGGTTCAGGTTTGGCATAAGCGACGAGTTCCGCAAGGGCGGCCAGGTGGACTACGTATTGGGCGAATGGACATCGGAAGAAACCGATAAACTCCCGGAGCGCCTCGAGAAGTCGGTTGAGATCATCCGCTCATTTGGAACGGCCGGGCTTGGCAATACCATGAGCGCGTTTAACGGAAAGTGATTTTCGTTACCTTTAACCAAAACCCGATCATGAAAAGGACCGCCATACTGCTTTTGACACTTGCGCTTTCGGGATGCAAGTGCGCACAAAAGGACATTGCCCAAAGCAACGTAAAACCTATCCAGGAAAGCCCATGCCCTCCAAAGGGCAAATGCTCCACCCAATTGCTGCGCAATAAGAGTTTTACCGTGGTGGTGGACAATTACGGGAAAAAGCATTACACCTTGATGGACAGCCCGGAAACCCACGTGGTCAAGTACGAATACACCCGCGGCAATGAGGAAACCATGCCCGACAGCGGCTACCGCGAGGAAATCATCTTTGAGATCGGCGCGGCGGGGCAGGAATTCGCATTAAAAGACACCGAACTGCGCCAGGTCAAATTGCTTTACGGGCGTTTTTGCTTTTGCCCGAAAGACCAGGTGGGGTATTTTGAGGTCGATAAGGGAAGTCTCTCGGTTTCGGGAAAGGGGAACATCTCAATAGCACTTGATTTCACCCTGGAGGGAATTCCGCACATCACAAAACAGATCAGCGCTACACTCAATTAGGCGGTTTCATCGCAGGACCGCGTGAGCGGCAGAGCCGGCGTACTTTTGCGGCCCCGGCCCAAAAGACACAGGCGAAGACGCGACGGCGCCCGTAGAACTTGTCTCCTATTCCGAAGCATCTTGCGCCGGCACGCCCAAAAAACAACAAATAAAAAAGGCCGCCCCAATGGGACGGCCCTTTGTTTTGGCTTACTAGATTATTCCACCACGATGCGCTTGACTTCCTTGCGGTCGCCGTCCTGCACCGTCACCAGGTAAACCCCGGACATCAGGTTGTTGAGATTGAGCTGTTGGGAGAACATCCCGCTGTTTGCATAGCTGCTTTCAAAAACGCTGCGGCCGCGCATGTCGTGGACATTGATCCTGACCGGGTTCGCGGTTTGGGAAGTGAAACCAACGGTAAAGACGCCGTTGTTAGGGTTAGGATACAACGTGAAGTCCTGCAACCCAAATTGCTGGTTGTCCAGCGTAACGCTGGTCGTGGTCGAGCAAATCTGGACCGAGAAACTGTTGAGCGTACCGTTGTTGGCGGTAACGACATCGGCGATCACGAGCCTCCAGTCACCCAGCGAGCTCTGGCCGTCAAAGATGTCCAGCGTGTTGAGCGGCTTGTAGCTGTTGCCCGCGGCGATTCCGGAACAGTTCAGGTTTGCGGCTTCGTCGTCAAAAGTGGTATTCATACCGGCCGTGAAGAAGGTCGAACAACCTTGCTGGTAAACGATCCTGATCTGCCCAACCTGGGTTGCGCCCGGAGGCAAAAGACCGATGTAGAGGTCATTGATGCGCGGGTGCGTGATGTTGACGCTCAGGTTAAGATCGGAGATGGTAACGTTCTCAGGCACGGTAACCGATCCCAAAATCTGCCACGCGAGCGGGTTCTGGGCCGCGATGGGGGTTCCGGGGTTCGCCGTGTAGGTGTTGCAACTGTTGACCACTTCAACGGTATAGCCAATGGCGATGTTCTTTGAAACGGCATAATAGATATTGCCTACAGGTTCGATCATGACGCGGCAGTAAGGAGCGGCCACGTTGGGTACGTTGATGGTTTCGGAACCGTCGTTTGCCGTGTTGGCGGCAAGAACGGTGTTGAAGGTAAGCCCTCCGTCGGTGGACAAAAGGATGTTGACATTGGAGGTATTGATGCCGTTGGCAGTAGTACCCGCAACATCCCAGGTGACGGTTTGCGTCGTTCCCTGCATCCAGGTCGTGTTCTCGACACTCGGGCCGGTCACACGGAAAGGGCCCACCGAAGCAAAGGTCACGGTCATGTCATCGCGGTTGGTCTGGCCTCCATTCGGCGTGCGGTTGTCGCGTACGGTAAGCGCAAAGTTCATGCTTCGGGCAACGGTTGGTACGACTTCCCATGTTGGGGCCAGGTTGCCCGCCAAAACGCTTTGCAGGTTCGGCATGTAGCGGTTAGGTGAAATCGAAGGCGGGTTTGAACGGAAGTTCGGGCCTGTAGCCGAAGTGGCAACCGGTGGCTGCGTGGAGATTTCGGTATTGGTCTGCTCCCAGCAATAGGTGAGCACGTCGCCGTTCGCATCGGTTGCGGTACCTTTCAAAATAAAGGGCGTACCGTTTGGAATTGTGTAATTGGCTCCGGCATTCACAACCGGAGGCGTGTTGTTGTTGGGGACGTTTGTTGAACACCCTCCCGAACCCTGAACGTGGTTCATCATCTGCCCGATGCTCACCGCATGGAAATGATCGTCGCTGTTGGGCTGTACGTCCACGCCCGCGCAGATTCCCGCATAGGCCATGATGGTGGATCCGGAACCCGGCTCGACAGCGTACGCATTGGCACGTGTACCCGTTGTACAGTTTCCGCCGATTCCGTTGAAGGTATGGCTGGCACCAAACTGGTGGCCGATCTCGTGTGCCACGAAGTCGATATCATACGCATCGCCCACAGGAGATGGCGATCCGGTGATTCCGCGAGCCTTGCCGGTAATACATACCGATGGGCTTTGTGCGAGCCCGCCGCCGCCTGTACTCACGGTGTGCCCGATGTCATAGTTTGCCGACCCGATCGTGGCATCAATTACCGACTGGCTTTGATTGATGAGTGCCGAAGCGTCGTCGTTGCTGAAGGAATCGGTGGTGATGAAGATGATGGCGTCGTTGTTTGGAACCAGTTGCATGGTTAGCGACATGTCCCGCTCATAAACTCCGTTGATACGGGTCATCGTAACGTTCATTGCGGCCAAAACAGCAGCTTTCTTTTGCGCTACAGTTCCCGATCCAAGACCGGCGGCGTTTACGTGGAACGTCGAGTATTCCACCGTTGAGGCCATGGCCAGGCGGTAAATCCTGAAGATGCCGTCATTGGCAAGAAGCGACTCTTCCATGCGGGAAGCGGCTTCAATAGATTCGTCTTCTACCAGGCACTGATGCAAGGTCGATGGCGGCAGGTTGCGTTTTTCATAGACGATATAACGGCTGTTATCGGCCGTGTAAGGATCAATGTAGCTTGTTCCGTTGGAACCGAATTTCATGACATGAAGGCCGAAAAGCGTGGTGCTGAAACGGATCGAAGACGCCGGATCTTCAACACCCTGTCCCACGTACGATCCGATTTCGGGGAAACGGGCCGCCAATTCGGGATGCATGACCGATGCTTCGTAGATGCGGTAGTGCATCATTTTGCCATCGGCATCCGGGAACGGAATGATCACGCCCGATGTGATTCCGGAATGGCGTGAAGGTGCTGCCTGGAGCTGGTTCTTCATTTGCACGAGGTCAAGCGCATACAGCTTGTAGGCCGTCGGCATGGAACCGCGCTCTTTTTTAGCGAGTCCCGACAAGCGGTCCTGGCTCGTTTCCTGCCAGAGCGAACCCTGTCCCATTGCGCCCGCAAAGACGAAGATGGCCAAGAAACTGAGGAGTAGAGATCTTTTCATTTTAAAATTTAGTTAATTTCCAAATATATTAAAGTTTGACCAAAGTACAGGACGTTAAAGGGAATAAAAAAAGCGGCGAGAACGCCGCTTTTTAATTGAGTTTCAATAGTCCTACTCTACTACAATCTTGCGGACCTCCTTGCGATCACCATCAGTAACGGTGAGCATGTAAATACCGCTTTGCGCGTTGTCAAGTTGGATATTCTGGTTGAAGATACCCGTATTTGCAAAGTTGCGCGTCATGATGGCACGGCCGCGAAGATCGTGTACCATGACATTAACGCCGTTTGCAGACTGGCTCTCAAACTGGATGTTAAAGTTTCCGTTGCTCGGGTTTGGATACACCGCAAAGTTTGTCAATCCATTCTCGGTGGTGGCAAGTGTAGCCGTCTGTGTACAAACTTCAATGCTCCATGAATTGACCGAACCTGTGTCCTGTATCCAGCCGTCACGTATTTGGAAGGTCCATGCTCCGCTTGCTTCAAGGCCGTTGAAGGCCGATAACGGCTGCGAAGGCGAATATGTTCCGGTCATGTTAGCCGCACAACTGAATGCCGGTGCGCCGTCGCTGACGGTAATATTGAAGTTGTCGTTCGATCCGCAGGCGCGGTTCCAAACAATTACCGAAGTACCGTTATGGCTCACGGTGATTTCCAAGTCGTTTGGCCAGGTGTGGTTCACGTTCATTCCCACATTCACGTCAGAGATGCTTCCTGTAACAGGAACATTGATGGTGCTTGTTGCATACGGCCCGAATACGCCTTCGCCGGCTCCGTCAGGAATTGCAAAACCTGTGGTATTGCTGTAGGTATTGCAGGTAGTGGTGACGTTGTACCCAATGGCAAACGGCGTCGAGTTGATCGCGTAGTAGATATTGGCTACCGGCTCGATCCAGATGCGGCAATATGGTGCGGCGATACCCGGAACGGTGATCGTTTCGGAACCGTCGTTTGGAACATTGGAAGCCAGGGTGATCGGCCAAGTTTGTCCGTTATCGGTAGACAGCTTGATGTTCACGTTGGAAGAACCCGCCAACGTGTTCGTGTTGTTGACAGACCAGGTAATGGTTTGCGTTGAACCTTGAGGCCAGCTGATGCCGGATGTGTTCTGCGAAGTCACGGCAAATGGACCCGCCGATCCGCTGACGGTCACCGCCATTGCATCGGTCTGTGTCTGTCCGCCGCCGGCCGCGTTGTCACGGGCGGTGAGCGTAAAGTTTAGGGTACGGGCAACGGTCGAAACAGCCTCCCATGTGTTCGAAACGGAACCGTTCAAAACGGTCGAATATGCCGGCATGTAACGAACCGGAGAAGATGTTGGCGTGAAAGAACGGAAGTTTGGACCCGTCAATTTCGCACCTGCAGGAAACGATCCAGGATTTCCGAGCGATCCACCCGAAGCATCGTCATTTTGCTCCCACGTGTAAGTCAGGGCGTTGCCATCGGCGTCAGAGCCCGTACCGGTCAGGATGAACGGCGTTCCCATAGGGATTGTCCAGTCAAGCCCGGCGCTTACTACCGGAGTCTGGTTGGTCATGGTTACGGTTACCGGGCAGGTCTTGGTGGCCAGGTTGGACTGAATCTGCAAAATGCTGCGGTAAGTAAAGTAATCGTCAGAATGCGGCTGAACATCTGTGGCACCGGTAATCCCGGCGTAAGCCATGATGGTCGAACCTGATCCCGGCTCCACGTTTACGGCGTTGTTTTCACCGCCATGGGAGAACGTGTGGTTTCCGCCCAACTGGTGGCCCATTTCGTGCGCAACGTAGTCGATGTCAAAAAAGTCTCCCATCGGGATATTGTCGGCAGGAGAAGTGATCCCGCTACCTTTACCGGTGTTGCAAACGCAACCGATGCAGCCTGCGTTTCCGCCGCCACCGCTAGCGCCAAACAGGTGCCCGATGTCATAATTGGCCTCCCCGATCACGCTTGTAAGGGTGTTCTGAAGCTGGCTGTTCCAGTTGTTCATTCCGGAAGCAGGCGAATATGGGTCGTTGATAGGATTCGTATAGACAACAAGTGAATTGTTGGCAATCATATTAAGGTGAAGCGCAAGGTCTTTCTCGAACACCCCGTTGACGCGCGTCATGGTAGCATTCATCGCCGCAGTGGCGCCCGCAACCGTACCGCCGTGGTACTGAGCGTATTCCCCTGTACATGAAAGCGCGAGCCTCATGGTTTTGTAAACGCCGTTGTTAGACAGCGAAGTCTCCCCGGCGCGCAACATCTCGACATTCAGGGCCACATCCTCAGTGGTACAAACCATTGGAAGCGCCGCCTTCGCGCGGGTCTTGGAATCAAAAAGAACGTAAACCGAACGATCGGTCGTCAGGGGCTCGATGAATTCGGAACCCTTATCGGCACGGAGCACCATGGTCTGGATCCCCTGCGGCGAAATACTGAAATTGATCGTCGCGTATTTGTCGTCCACTCCGGTTCCGGCATAAGCGCGGATGTCGGGAAATTGGGCCTGCAAAGCGGGCTCGAAGTTAGAATTTTCCCACACGATGAACTTCTCGAACTTTCCTTCGGCATTCGGCATCAGGATTTCAACGCCGGGCTGTCCCGAGAATTTGTCAGGTGCCTGTGCGAGCGACTGCCTCATGGAATGGGCATCGAATGTAAAGAACTGCTGGTTGCCTGCGTATGCTCCCTCGCGCACGCGTTCCAGCCCTGCAGCTTTGTCGGCGCTTACCCGGGTCCAGCCGCCCTTTTGGGCCAATGCCGGAACGGTCGCAACCGCCACTGCCAGTAACAGTAAAACTTTTTTCATTTTTTTTAGTTGTATTAGAAAGGCAAAAATATGATTTATTTTCAATTTTCAAATTTCAGTACGATGTTTTTCGCATCCATCAAACTGATTATTAGAGAATTGTTTAATAAAAATCCGATTTAACTAAATTTTCACAAGCCACACATCGAATCTCCTTAATTTATTTTTAATCGACTATTTCTTTCACAAATTAATTTTGATCCTGCTTACTTTTGCCTAAATATTTTCGACTTGCATATCCATCGCTCCATCGGTGAAGCCGTGATCCAAAACGCAACCGTTGCAACCATCGGCACGTTTGACGGCGTACACACGGGCCACCTGGAAATTATCCGCAGGATTATAGACGATGCGGCGCAATCCGGCCGCGACAGTTTGATCCTGACGTTCTTCCCGCATCCGCGGATGGTTATCGGTTCCGATGAAATCAAGTTGCTCAATACCCTTGACGAGCGTATTTCACTCCTTGCCGATGCCGGGCTCGACCACCTGATCGTCCATCCGTTCGACCAGGCATTTTCCTCCCTCGAAGCCGAAGATTTCGTGGCAGAGGTTCTTTCAAAAAAACTCAGGGCCGAAAAAATCATCGTCGGGCACGATCATCGCTTTGGGCGAAACCGTTCGGCGGGATTTGAGGATTTGGTGTTGCTCGGAAAAAAATATGGCTTTGAGGTGGAGCAGATCGAGGCCGAAAAAATCGACACGATCGCCGTCTCGTCAACCCGGATCCGCGAGGCGCTTCTCGTGGGCGATATGCCGCTTGCCAACAAATACCTCGGTTACGAATATCCTTTGGGAGGGACCGTCACTACCGGCCGGCAACTTGGCCGCACGCTCGGATTTCCCACCGCGAACCTTTCAATTGCCGAATCCTACAAGCTTATTCCCGCGCATGGCGTCTACCTGGTCCGCTCGGAGATTCGGGGGAGAAAGGTTTTTGGCGTGATGAATATCGGCAACCGGCCAACCGTTTCGGGCGAGGGCGTATCGATTGAGGCCCACTTCCTGGATTTTGACGCCGAACTCTACGGGGAATTCATCGTTGTCCGTCTATTGCGAAAGTTGCGGGACGAACAAAAATTCGGTTCACTGGAAGACCTGAAAACGCAAATTTCAAAGGACATCCGTCAGGCGCGCAAACTGATTTCAGCCCAATAACCATCGCAAAACCACTACTAAATTTTTATTAAAAGGCCCGCACTCTTATTGAAAAGTGTTAAATTTATGTACCATAACATTAACCAATCATAATCTTTACGCTATGCAGTTCAAGAGAGAATTTTTAAACGGCTTTTTGATATTTCTCGGAATCGGGATCTACTTTATCATTCTCGAGTTCGCGGGATTATCAGACATCTTTTACCTGCGGTTGCTGAATGTAGCGATTGTCGTGTGGGGAGTAAACCGCACGATCAAGGGTAATGTTGAGGCTGGCGTCCGCGGATATTTTACCAACCTGATTGCCGCGATCATGACTTCAATGATTGGCGCGGTTCTGAGCATCGCAAGCCTGCTTCTGTATATAGAGGTCAAGGGCGGAGAGGAATACCTCAAGCAGCTGGCCGAAAACTTCATCTTTGGTGGTGGAGAGGTGACCATTCAGCAATATTGCATCGGCCTCTTGTTCGAATCGGCGGCGGCGTCTCTCGCGGTATCGTTTTCCCTGATGCAATACTGGAAAGACAAAGTGGAAGTGATCAACAAAGTAGACTAAACCGGTTCAGGCCGGTTTTTTTATTGAACCCGGCAGCCCTTTCCCGTTAAATCATTATTCCCTACTTTTGGACCAAACAATATCCAATGAGTACGATCAGGCATGACTGGACCCGCGATGAGATCATCGCGCTTTACAATAAGCCAATGATGGACCTTCTTTTTGAAGCCGCATCCGTTCACAGGCAATTTCACGACCCAAACGTTGTCCAGGTCTCCACCCTCCTGTCGATAAAGACCGGCGGATGCCCCGAGGATTGCGGATATTGTCCACAGGCTGCCCGTTACCATACCAATATTGAAGGAAACGACCTGATGTCGGTCCAGCAGGTAAAGGCTCAGGCGCTGCGGGCAAAATCGGCCGGGTCTTCAAGGGTCTGCATGGGGGCGGCATGGCGCAATGTGCGTGACGGAGAAGAATTTGACCAGGTCCTGGAAATGGTGCGCACCATCAACAAGCTGGATATGGAGGTTTGCTGCACGCTTGGGATGCTGACCGAAAACCAGGCGAAACGCCTTGCCGAGGCGGGACTTTATGCATACAACCACAACCTCGACACCAGCGAGGAATATTATAAGGAAGTTATCTCGACACGCGGATTTGAAGACCGTTTGCAGACCATCGAAAATGTGCGCAAGACCAATGTAACGGTATGCAGCGGTGGAATCATCGGCATGGGAGAATCGGTCGAGGATCGCGCGGGAATGCTAGTGGCGCTATCGATGCTGGACCCGCAGCCCGAATCGGTACCGATCAATGCGCTCGTCGCGGTTGAAGGCACGCCAATGGAAAACGAAAAACCCGTTGAGATTTGGGACATGATCCGAATGGTCGCGACCACCCGTATCGTTATGCCGTTAACTCAGGTGAGGCTTTCGGCGGGACGTACCAACATGACCCGCGAAGGCCAGGCTATGTGCTTCCTGGCGGGAGCGAATTCCATCTTTGCGGGCGACAAACTGCTCACCACCCCAAACCCTGATGTTGACCAGGATATGCAGATGTTCGAGATGCTCGGGCTCAAACCGCAAAAACCATTTGCAAAAATGGGGCAGCCGCAAACTGTGGAGGCCGCCGATTCGCTCCTGGCACCCCTTGGCGAAAAGCCGCGGTGGAGCAGGCCGGGACACACAATCGAGAGAAACCTGGAAGCTTCGGCAAAAGGCAAATAAAAAAATCCCGCTAAGGCGGGATTTTTATTGGAGTCAAATTATGTTTTAGTTGAACATGATTTTGCGATTGGCGACAGTGCCATCGGCAAAGTACACCTTCACGATATACGACTGCGAAACCCGAAGCCCGGAAACGGCCCCCTCATTACCGCTTACCTTCTGCGACAACACGCGCCGGCCCATCAGGTCATAAACTTCGATCTGGTTAATCTCGTTGGATGCCCTAAAGTGTACTTTGTGTTCCCGTACGGCCAGCTGCAGTCCACTTTCCAGATGCTGGTCGCCCACAGACAATGCTGCATCGGTATAACGTAGCACAAACCGGTTATTGAAAGTTCCGGAGGCAATCGTAAACACGTATGGGGACGCCTGCAGATCATGAACGATGCCCAGATCGTTATCCTGCAGGTAAATCCCCTGCTGGTCAAAAATACCGTCGGTCCTGTCAATTGAAATCGTGTATTCTCCCGAATTGGTCACACTCAGTCCAAGCGGTACGGTATCTCCATCGTCAAACGGCAAGGCTCGTCCCTGGATCGCCAAATGGTCCTCACCTAAGATCGAGTAAAACCCTAGCGCATTGCCTCCATTGAGTTGAAGCCCGTCAAAATCGCGGTCGTTAAGGTTTGTTGCTCCTTGAATGTATCCCACCAAGGTCTGCTTGAATGCTCCCTGCGAATTGGCGAGGTCAAGCCAAATCCTGTGTTTCTCGATGCTGCCCGATGAGGGGGTAGCGGCCACAAGCTGGTTCGCCGGACGGAAGAATCCAAGATTGCTTCCAGCCGCCCTCATCGAGTTGTTGAAGGTGGCCTGCCCGTTTGTAAGGCCTGCCACGAAGAAGCCTTGTCCCGACGCGATCATCCCCGTTGGAATGCTGGTATTTCCGGGCGTTGAGGCCTGGGTCCCCACGCCACCGGTCAGGTTGTAGGACGCGTAGTCATTCCCGTTGTAGGCGTTGTTGGCAATTGGGGTATTGTGCGTCCAGAAGTACAGGGTTCCGCCAAGCACACCGACGTTTGCACCGAAACTCAGGAATTCATCCGCATCGATCGCGCTGGGATACGGGTTGCCCAAAAGGTTCCATGCACCACCGCCAACAACCGGGGTTTGAATGAACCCGTTGTTGGTAAGTCCTGAAAACTGTGCATTGAAAACCTGGCCCGTTGTCGTATTGAAGGTTTGCGGCGCGCGGACGATATAGCCCTTCGCGGGCGCCATGATCGTTGAAGAGGGAACACCCTGCCAATTGTTGATGCTGCTGTTGAAGTGCCAGAACTTATCCGACGGCGTCAGCGGTGAAAGGTTAAAAAGCGTCTGTCCCTGTACCGGCGATGACCAATATGTATAATCGTAAAGTTTCATCGGGGTCGAGGCACGCTTGACGTTGATGACACCGGCATTGGTTGCGAAATCGTTCCGCTGGACCAGGCTTCCGCCGTTTTCAATATTGATGACGCCCAGGTTTTCCAGGTCGCTTTCAATACTGAAATGTTGATTGGGCTGAATCGTCACCGTTTTGCCCGCGGTAATCTCGCATTTGCAGGCCGAAAGGTTGCCCGAGACCGCCGTATCGTAATTTCCGTTGATAATTGCCTTGACGGATGGTGTCGGCGTACCGTTGCTCCATGCCGAACCGTCCCATGTAGTCTCGATTTCGCGTCGCCCGAAGAGGGTCACGTCATCCACCACCCAGATTTCGTTGCTGTTGCTGTTAAGCGTCACGCGCACGCGAAGTTGCGTGGTCATGGGCAGGTTGGTGATCGAAATCGTGCTGTAACCCTGGTCGGTCACGTAACCGTTCACGACAGGTGCGAAAATCGCAGCACCGTTATTACCATCGTACGCCACTGAGGCCGTCCCGGTACCGCTCGTGAAACTCCACTTCGACTGATTAAACCCACGCACCTCCACCTCGTTTGACCAACTGGTTCCGCCGTTTGTGGATATGGCAATGATCGCCTTGTCTGCGGCATCGGTTCCTTCAATTGAGGTCGCCGACATCGAGGCCAGCCTCATGGTCATCTCCACATTGTAAAAGTCCATCGTGCTCACCGACGCGAAAGTTATGGTTCCTCCGGTTGCGTTATTGATCAATTGCGCCGCACGCGCACCGAGGAAACGCTCAGACGTACCGCCATCGGTGGAAGTCGCGTAAGCAACGGCCGCCGCGGTGGTCAGGCCCATGTTTGTCCCGGCAAATGCATACGTCCAGTTTTGGGCAGGGGGCGTAGCCTCGAAATCTTGATGGGCGATGATTTCAACCGGCAATGTCGAACACGGTACATAGTCAAGCCCGTAACCGCTGATGGCGAAGGAGTATGGATTTTCGTCCGCATCATTGTTGCTGAACGTTACCGTAGCGTTCACGGTGCCGATGGCAAATGGGTCGAAACGCACGATGAAAGTCGTCGAAGCGCCCGCGGCTACCGTTGTACCCGGCGCCGAAATCACCGAAAACGCCGTGGAACCGGTGATGACCGGCGTCCCGACTGTCAAGGCCATCGTACCCGAGTTGGTAATGGTAAAGGTGCGGTCCACGAAAGCCGCGTTGATATTCACCGAGTCGAAGAATGTGTGGTTGGAAAGCGCGGTTGTGGTACTGCCGTCGGCAATCGGTTGGCCGTTTCCGGACACATCGGCTTCGGGAGAAACGCCATTGCCCTGAACGAGGAATACGAAAGGCGATTCGTCATTGTTGAACACATCGTTCACCACATCGTTGTTCTGGATGGTGACGATAGCCGTGCGGATTCCTGCTGCCGTCGGATTGAATTTGATCTGGAAGGTCTGGAAATAACCCGGGTTGATCGTGTTGTTGGTAGGCACGGCCACAAGCGTAAAGTCCGACGGATGGGCGCCCGTTATCGTGATGGCCGGGTCAGGCCCCAGTACGAGGTTTGCCCCCGCTCCGGTGTTGCGGATCTTGAACTCCTTGGTTTGCCCGGCACCGCCCAATTGCTGGGGATCAAACAATGTCCCGTTGCTGGTACTTGGCGGGAAAAAGTAATTTGTGTAGACCACGCCGGTGTTAGGCGCAGTGTTGCCCAATACCTCGATATCCGGCTGGGGGATGACGCCCGTGCCCTTGATCCTGAAGAAATAAGGGTTCTCATTCGAGTCATTGCTGTAGATGCGGATGTCGGCAATCCGGTCGCCGGGTGCCGAAGGCGTAAACTTAACCGTAAGGTAAGCGACGTTCACGACCGAAGTTACCCCCGGGATTGTCCCTATCGGCGGTGAGCCCTGGATCGTGAAGTCGGCACCATTGGTACCGGTGATGGTTACATTGGTGATATTGAGATCGGCGCCACCCAGATTTTGGATGGTGTAGGTAATGAGGGAGTTACTTCCGCCCGTATAGGCATTCGCCATAATGGTCCCGTCTGCCGAACTGGGCGACGTATCGTTATTGACAATAGTGAGCGTGTTGCCCACGACATTGATTTCGGGAGCGGGCGAGCCGTAAAACGCGGTCACCACGATGTCGTCGAGCCCGAACTCATCCCGGCCACCGTTCACGACCACGTCGGCACTGCTCCAACGAATGTAATAATAACCCCCGGGAGCCACATTGATCCCCGAAATGACCATGGTGCGCGAGGGCGCGATGTCGACCATTGTCCATTGAAAAAGATCGGCGGCCTCGGGTGAAGTGTAATCCATGGCTGCCTCTTCCTCGAAAACGACATTGTCCATGGAATGCGAAAAATTGAACGAACTCGAACCGTTCTCGTCGTTCCGGACAAATAGGTTGTACGAAACCTGGAGCTGGGTCATGTTGGTCGTCCCGTTGTTGCGGATGCGGAGCGTCAGGGATCCCGGTGCGAAATCGCCGTCGCCGGGCTGGATCATCAGAGTTGGATTGGCGACCGATGCAGGGTTGTCGGTATAGGCGTAAATACCCTCGGTCAAGACTGCGGAAGAAACCGATCCACGGCCGTGTGCGGGGTTGGTCATCGCCTGCCCGAAGAGCAGGTTCCCGTTTGACCAGCCTTTTGTTTCCCACGCATTAGAATTGAGCCTGCCGGGCATCGATGCACTGGTTGGGTTAGGTGCGAATCCTGCGCCCGTAAATGCGGTGCTGCCATTGGTGCCGACCGAGGTCTGCATCGAATTTGAAAAATTTATAGTAGCAGTTGGGGCTGCGTTCGTCAGGGATAGCTGGGCAAGCGCCTCTCCCGAAACCACTATAAAAATCGCTACAAAAAATAGGATTTTCTTCATATAACCAAGATGTATTGAACCGATAAGAACTCTTAAAAAAAAGAGAAAAAATCAGGGGGTAAACATACAAATTAAAGATTTACAGACACTTACGTAATCGGTGAAAAACCAAAAACATCGATGAACTGCATTCTTGACTGGTTAAAAAAATCGCTCGGTTAAAACAAAATCTTGCGCGAAACGGTCTGGCCGCTTGTCAGTTCGGCGGTTACGACAAGTGGCTGGCGCGATGCCTGAAGCTCAATCTGATACGCCTGGGCAGACATCACATTCGAATCAAACAGCAACCTGCCCCGCAAATCGTGGATGATCACGCGTTTCATCTCGCGCGAGGACTTTACGTATACCGTTCCCGCCTGCGCATAAGCAACGAAGCCTTCCAGTGGATCGCCCACCGTCGGGTTGCCGAGCGCAGCGTCGTTGAAACGCAAAACGAACCTCTCGTCAAACGTGCCCGGCTGGGTCGTGAAATTGTACGGCCCGCTTTTCAGGTTGTGGATAATGCCCGCGGCACGGTCCTCGAGGAAAACGGGCACGCTTTGATCTGCCAGAGTTCCTTCGGCCATATCGATCGAAACGCTAAACGTTCCCGTGGCGGTGGTCGTGTAGCCAAGCGGAACGGTGTCGGTCACCTCAAATGGCTGCCTGCCCTGGATGCGATACTTGCCTTCATCCATGATCGAGTAAAAGCTCACCGAATTCCCCGCCGGGTTTACCACGCCGTCATATCCCGGATCGTACCCTGCCGTGGCGCCGTCAAAAAACCCGATTAGTTGCTGGCTGAAAAGGACATTGGCGTGTTGGAGGCTGATCCAGATCCGGTCACGTTCATTTATCGTTTCGGGAAGGGCCGCTGGCCTGAAGAACTGGCTGTTGTTGTAAAACCTGCTCCGCATCGAATTGTTGAACACAACGCTTGTCGCCGCCTGGGCATCGATGAAGAATCCCTGGCCTGATGCCACGTAACCCGTAGGTACCGGGCTGCCGGTTCCGCTGGAAGTACCCCCTGAAAGGTTGTACATCGCATAGTCGGCGGTGATGAAATTGTTGGCATCCGGCCCCGGGTTGGTGTTTGAAATCCCGGTGCGGTGCGTCCAGAAGTAAAGCGTTCCCGCAAAAGACGGGTTGGCATTGATGAAGGTATCGGCAAAAATGGCCGACGGGTATGGATTGCCCACCAGATTGAAATCGTCGTTGTTGCTTGCCGGATTTCCGCTGAGCGCAATCGGCATGGTGATGACACCGTTGTTTACCGCGCCGGTAAATGTCACGGTGCTGGTGGCAGGAAACGTTCCCGTGGTCGGAGCCATGATCGCATAGCCCTTGCCCTTGGTCATCACGGTCGAGGTTGGTGCGTATACCCACGCATTGTTGTTGTCGTCAAACCCATCAAACGGCGCCACGACATCGGCATAATTGGCGGTCGCGAAATGGAAGGCATAATCGGTGCGCCATCCGGCAAACGTAGTCCCGATGACAGCCGCCGCTACCGGTGAGGACCAGTACGTATAATCGAACTTGTTATATGGAGAGGTCGTGCGCATTACCTGCATGGTACCGTTGTTGGTCACGGTCCCCGAATCCTCGACCTGCACCAGTGAACCATCGTCCAGGATCAGCAAGGTGCCGGTGGAATTTACCGTTAAATTATTGGTCACCGAAACGTAGGTATTGCCCGCAATGGTGAGCGATGCACCGCCGTTGACCGTCAGGTTACAGGCTTCGAAACTTCCGTTTGAGGCCGTATTGTAATTGCCCGCGATGACCGCGATGGTTCCGCTTGTGGGTGCCGATGGGCTCCAGACCGTTCCGTTCCAGGTCGATGTTGCCGCATTGGTCACCATTACCGCGTTCGAGGCCGAATAGCACGTAGCGCCATTTTCAAGGATCTGCGCATAGAATTGGTAACCGGCGAGCCCCGCAACATTTGAGATCGCAAGGGTTGCCGTAGTGACGCCGCTATACGGAGCGGTATTGTTTAACGC
>JAEWCF010000074.1 GCA_023390775.1 Bacteroidota bacterium
GGTTATCCGCAATCAAACTGAAAGCTTTTCCTGTTGACTGATGACTGACAACTTTGTAGTTGAAAGTTCAAAAGTTTGTAAAGTTCCCACGAACGACATTCATCGGGGTTGCCCGCAATCAAACTGAAAGCTGACGACTGATGGCTGACTGCTTTTGTTGTCAACCAGCGACATATTTTTTCCCCCACCCTCCACCCACAATTTCGAGACTTCCCCGTTACGGCTAGTGCGGATAAACCGTAAAAGTTGAAAGTCCAAAGATGAATGTCGAATGTCGAATGACGAATGACGACCCGAGCACGAAGTGCGAATTTTACGGAGCGCAGCGGAGTAAATGACGAATGACGAATGACGACAGACTACCGACAACCGATTCTAAAAAGTTTCACGTTTGTAAAGTTTGTAAAGTTCCCATGAACGGAATTCATCAGGGTTGCCCGCAATCAAACTGACGCCTGAAAGCTGACAGCTGATAGCTTTCCTGATGACTGACGACTAGTTTTAAAAAGTTCCCCTGAACGACATTCAACAGGGGTGTCCGCAATCAAACTGACAACTGAAAGCTGATAGCTGACAGCTAATCCTTATCTTTACTACTCCAATAAAAAACCATGAACTACATTTTATACGACGGCAGCGTCCGCAACGCTCTCCTGCCCTTTACCTTCACGCGCCCGGTCGCCGACATCCGCGTGGGCATTTTGACCATCCGCGAAAAATGGGAAAAATACCTGGGCTCCACCACCACGACGGTCACCGAAGAATATCTGTCCGCCAAATACCCGATGGTTGAGATGGAGGATAACATCATGATCAATTCGGCGTATCTGCCCAATGCGGTGCTGGCCGAGATGGTATCCAATCTCGAATCCCGGCAGGCCGTCTCGAGAAACGGCGAGATCATCGCGTTCCATTCGCAGGATTCGCAGGATGAAATCGATTTTGACGATTATGAATTGTTGGAATATTCGGATGATTGCATTACCATCGAGCACACCTGGGACATCTTTGCCAAAAACGATGCGTCCCTTCGCGAAGATTTTGAGCTGTTGACCCGCGACCGTACCTCGATGCCGATCCCGAAGTCGGTGAACGCGATTTCGCCCGACAACATCTTTATCGAGGAAGGAGCCAAGCTCGAATTCGTGACTTTGAACGCCTCGACCGGGCCCATTTACATCGGAAAGGATTCCGAGATCATGGAAGGCTCGATGATCCGCGGGCCGTTTGCGCTTTGCGAGGGCGCCCAGGTCAAACTCGGCACAAAGGTTTACGGCGCGACCACGGTTGGCCCGCAATGCAGGATTGGGGGAGAGGTGAGCAATTCGGTGCTGTTTGGCTATTCCAACAAGGGGCATGACGGTTTCCTGGGGAATTCGGTATTGGGCGAATGGTGCAACATCGGCGCCGACAGCAACAATTCCAACCTCAAGAACAATTACGAGGGCGTCAAGCTCTGGAGCTATGAAACGGGCGGTTTCGAGAAGACCGGACTTCAGTTCTGCGGGCTCATGATGGGCGACCATTCAAAATGCGGAATCAATACCATGTTCAATACGGGAACGGTCGTGGGCGTGAGCGCGAACATCTTCGGGAGCGGGTTTCCGCGAAATTTTGTCCCGAGTTTCTCTTGGGGCGGCGCATCGGGCTTTACCACCTACATCACCAAAAAGGCATTCGAGACCGCACGGATTGTCATGTCACGCCGGAACGTCGAGTTTGACGAGAAGGAAGCCGCGATTTTGGAGCATGTTTTTGAGGAAACCAGGAAGTGGCGGAAGGAGTGATTAATTGATCAATGTAGCAATGTGTAAATATACCAATGGGTAAATAGCCACTTGGTTAGGTGAAGATTTTAAGAGTCGACCATTTGATTTGGGCGATTGGATCCTGCACCGCGCGAACGGATACTGTTCAAGCAAATTTTGATATAAAAAAAATACGGGCTGGACGTTATCAAACTGATAGCTGACAGCTGATAACTGATAGCTTTCATGACAAGAAGAGAAACCGACCTCCTCGGCTCACTCGAGGTCCCCGCCCAAGCCTATTACGGGATCCAGACGCAGCGTGCCATTGAGAATTTCAATATTTCGGGGGTGAAGCTTTTCCAATTCCCCGAACTCATCCGCGCGTTGGCGCAGGTCAAGTGGGCATCGGCGCGGGCGAATTACAAGCTTGGGCTGCTCAACAAGGAAGTGGTCTACGCGATTGTCGACGCGTGCCGGGAAGTCGCCGAGGGAAAGTTTGACCGCGAATTTCCGGTCGACATGATGCAGGGCGGCGCCGGAACCTCCTGCAATATGAACGCGAATGAGGTCATCGCGAACCGCGCTTTGGAATTGCTCGGATTTCAAAAGGGTGAGTACGCCCACTGCTCGCCCAATGACCATGTGAACCTTTCGCAGTCCACCAATGACGTTTATCCCACGGCCATCAAGCTCGCGATCTACAATTCAAATATCGGGTTGATGAAATCGGTGGAAAGCCTGGCCGATGCCTTTTCTGCGAAGGCCGAAGACTTGCGGCGCGTGCTCAAGATGGGCCGCACGCAGTTGCAGGATGCCGTGCCGATGACCATGGGTCAGGAGTTCGGGGCTTTCGCCGAAACCATCCGCGAGGAAATGGCGCAACTGGAGCGTGCCGCGCATGATTTTCTGGAAACCAATATGGGCGCGACGGCGATAGGGACGGGGCTCAATGCGGTCCCGGGATACGCACAGCTCTGCGCACAAAAACTGGAAAAGGTCACGGGCCACAAATTCGTGAGCGCACCCAATCTGGTCGAGGCCACTCCGGATACCGGATCGCTGGTAAGCTATTCGTCGGCGCTCAAGAGGCTGGCCGTCAAGCTCTCCAAAATATGCAATGACCTCCGGCTGTTGTCTTCCGGGCCACGGACGGGTTTTTTTGAAATCAACCTTCCGGCCATGCAACCGGGCTCGTCCATCATGCCGGGCAAGGTCAACCCCGTGATCCCCGAGGTCATGAACCAGATTTGCTTCAGGGTGATCGGGAATGATACGACGGTCACCTTCGCAGCCGAGGCCGGGCAGTTGCAGCTCAACGTGATGGAACCTGTCATGGTGTATTCCATCCTGGAATCGGTGATGCTGTTGCAAAACGGGATGGAAACCTTGCGCACAAAATGTGTCGAGGGAATCACGGCAAACGAATCGCACACGCGTGACCAGGTGTTGGGCAGCATCGGGATCGTGACGGCGCTCAACCCGTACATCGGGTACAAGAAGGCGACCGAAATTGCCCGCGATGCGCTCGAGACAGGGCGTGGGGTTTACGAACTGGTCCTGGAGCGCGGCTATATGACCCGGGAGAAGATGGACGAAGTGCTCGACCCGGTCCACATGTTATCGCCGAAACCCATCGAGACCTCGCAATCAGAGGTCTTGGGTCCCGAAAGCCCGACGGAAAAATAAACTCCTCAAAACAACTGCTTTTTCGTAAATTTGCACGCTCAATTTGAGCACGTTGCCCGCGTGAAGGATGGAGGCAGGGTGCCGCGCACCGCCGAGAGCCTGACCCGTAGGGGCACGCCCAAAGTAAGATTATGGAAAGGAAACGAGTTGCATTTTACACCCTGGGCTGCAAACTGAATTTTGCCGAGACCTCTACCATTGCCCGCAGTTTCGCCGACGAAGGTTTTGACCGCGTGGATTTTGAGGACGTGGCCGACATTTACGTGATCAACACCTGCTCTGTGACCGACAACGCCGACAAGCAGTTCAAGCAGGTTGTGCGCAAGGCGATGAAGCTCAATGATCGCGCTTTTGTTGCCGCAGTGGGATGCTATGCGCAACTCAAGCCGGAGGAACTCGCCGCCGTTGATGGCGTGGACCTGGTTTTGGGCGCCACCGAAAAATTCAAGATCACCGATTACATCCACGACCTTTCCAAGAACGATATGGGCGAGGTGCATTCCTGCGAAATCGCGGAGGCCGATTTTTATGTGGGAAGCTATTCCATTGGCGACCGTACCCGCGCGTTTTTAAAGGTCCAGGACGGATGCGACTATAAATGTACCTATTGCACGATTCCGCTGGCACGCGGGATTTCCCGAAGCGACACTGTCGAGAACGTGCTGCGCAACGCGGCAGAAATTTCGGCAAAAGGGATAAAGGAGATCGTGCTGACGGGCGTGAACATCGGCGATTACGGCAAGGGCGAATTTGGCAACAAGAAGCATGAGCATACATTCCTTGACCTGGTTCGCGCTTTGGACGAGGTACCGGGGATCGAGCGGCTGCGGATTTCCTCCATCGAGCCGAACCTTTTGAAAAACGAAACGATCGATTTTGTTGCCCAAAGCCGGACGTTCGTGCCGCATTTCCACATTCCGCTGCAATCGGGGAGCAATGAGATTCTGGGGAAAATGAAGCGGCGTTACCGGCGCGAGCTCTACCGGGACCGCGTGGCCCAAATCCGCGAGGTCATGCCTCATGCCTGCATCGGCGTGGACGTGATCGTGGGATTTCCCGGCGAGACCGATGAGCTTTTCCTCGAGACCTACCACTTTTTAAACGATCTGGACATCTCGTATCTGCACGTGTTCACCTATTCGGAACGCGACAATACCGAAGCCATCGATATGGACGGCACCGTCGAACCCGCCGTCAGGGCCAAACGAAGCCGTATGTTGCGCGGGCTGTCGGTGAAAAAACGCCGCGCTTTTTATGAAAGCCAGTTGACGCGTGAACTCACCGTATTGTTCGAGGACGAAAACCGCGAAGGTTATATTTATGGTTTTACCGAGAATTACGTGCGCATCAAGATGCCGTGGAACCCGGAACTGGCCAATTCGCTCCGTCCGGTCGTGCTTACTTCCATTGACGAGGACGGCAGCGTTCGCGCCGAACTATTGCCGGTATCAGCCGCCGTGTAGCGTTTATCGGTTTTTCAATTCGTCAAATTTTGCCTTCATCGTGGGGTTGCCGTGCACGAGGCGTTTGATCGTGAGGTCCTCCGCCTTTTGGTTGGCCAGGCGCAACTGGTTCTCGCTGGTGGTAAGTTCTTCTTTCACCTTTTGCATCCGCGCGATGGATTTGTCGATTTCCTCGATGGCTTTCTGGAAATGGGTTGAGGCCGAAAGGTAATTCTTGGCAAACCCGTCCTTGAATTTGTTGATCTTCTCCTCGAAGTTGGTGATGTCGATGTTCTGGTTTCGGATGACGCTCAGTTCCGCTTTGTACTGCAACGAATTCATTGCTGCATTGCGCAGAAGCGTGATGATCGGGATGAAAAATTGCGGACGAACCACGTACATCTTGGGGTATTTGTGGCTCATGTCCACGATCCCGCAGTTGTAGAGTTCGTTTTCGGGTTCGAGCAGCGAGACCAAGACGGCGTATTCACAGTTCTTTTCGTTGCGGTCGCGGTCCAGTTCGCGAAGGAAATCCTCATTCTTCTTTTTGACCGCCGTCGCATCCGATTCGTTTTTCATCTCGAACATGATCGAAACCACTTCATTCCCCGAGGCGTCGTTTTCCCTGAAGATGTAGTCGCCCTTGCTCCCCGTGCGCGAGTCATTGTCCTTTTCGAAATAGGCCTGCTGGAAGGCTCCGGCCCTGAGTTTGTTGAATTCGATCTCGCAATGTTGTTCGAGTGTTTCGCCCACCATTTTGGTGGAAAGCTTGAGCTTCATGTCCTTGCGGAATGCAATTTCCTCATCCTTGACTTTGATCAGTTCGTCTTTCGCCCTGAGCTCGGCCTGGAATTTTTCCTGAAGCGATTTTTCAAGCAGTTGTTTCTCGGTTTCCTTGGTCTTGACCTCAAAGGTCAACTGGTCGCGTTCCTTCTCGATTTTCTGGACGGCTTCGGCAACCAAGAGTTTCCGCTCCATTTCCGATCGTTCGATTTTCGCATGAAGCGCGGAGAGTTCGGCGTCCTTGCGCGCGATCTGCTCGGCGAGGTCACAATCGTTTTTGGCCTTCAATTCGACGAGTTCGCGGTCCTTTTTCTTGAGCTCGGCCTGCAGGGCATTGCGCAGGTTGGCTTCGGCAAGTTTGATTGCCGATTGTTTCTCGCTTTCGGCCATGGCCAATTGCGCCTTCAGTTCCTTGTCGAACTGATGGTCCCGGACCTGTTTCAATATATCGGCATAACCGGCCTCGTCAACCTTGAAGGCCTTGTTGCAGTGGGGACAGATGATCTCGTTCATGGTGTTTTGTCAGATGCCGCAAATTAAAAAGAATTGCGTACCGATTGTGGGGAAAAACCGTAAGCAACGATTTAACTTATCAACCGATGCTCAATAATGCGAATGGAACTTGACCTTGGTGATGCGGTAGACCGTTCCGCCGTAGAGTTCGACAAATTCAAAGGTATGCCGCGAGGGCTGCTTGAAATCCACCAGGATCGCGGCCGAAATCTCGTAGTACATTTTTTCGCCTTCCATCATCAACCGGTCGCCCGTGTTGCGGTACGCCGATCGGATCAACGTGAATTCCGAAAGGTTCCAGGTCGTGACGTTGGCATCGAAATTTTCGTAGCGCGAATACAGGCCCTCGGTGATCTCGGTCCGGCACCCGTAATATTTTTCTATCGATTCAAAAAAAGCGATGACGTTTTCGCGGGCCTGGATCGAGATCATACGATGGTTTTAAATGCGAATACCCGGCGGAAGCAGTTCGCGGAATGATGGATTTTTTCTGAAGAAAAGGGCAATTTTGGGAAAAACGGGCACCACCTTCAGGCGGCGTTCGGCTGCATTTTCGAGGATCGACTTCAAAAAATCGGATATGAATTCCTCGTCGCCGAAACCTTCCGGCGTGTTGATCCGCGTCAGGAAGATCTTCCGTTCCTGAAAGGAGTATTCCACGGTTACCAGGCCGCTGTCCGACTGGGCCTCGAACTGTCTCTGAAAAGTGTTGTCCCTGTATTCCATGTGTAATCAGATAACCTAATAGAGTAACGTATAATTGCAGGGGCTTATTTTACCGATCTGGCACGGGAATGCCCGCGGCGGCGGCCTTTCATAATTTGTTCGTAAAAATCGGATATTAAAAAAATGTTTCCCCCTTGAAAGCATATTTTTACAAAGTTCGATAATAACGGACATTGCAAGGTGAAAAAATTGGTTAAATATGGGGAAAATTCCCGTTTATTTTATTCCGGGGCTTGCCGCCAGTTCGAAGATTTTTGAGTGGATCACATTGCCCGGGGACCAGTTCGAGCAGGTGCCGCTGGAATGGGAGTTGCCTCTCAAGGGGGAAAGCCTCCGCGACTACTGCATTCGTTATTCAAAGCTTATCAGGCACGAGAATCCGGTGCTGGTCGGGGTTTCCTTTGGAGGATTGATCGTTCAGGAGCTGGCGAGGCTGATGCCGGTCAGGCGCGTCATCATCATCTCAAGCGCAAAATGCATCGGGGAGTACCCGCGTAAGTTCCGCCTTGGCAAGACGACCCGGCTTTACAAACTGATGCCCGTACGGCTCCTGATCCACCTGGAAAAATTGGCGCGGTTCCATTTTTGGCCGGGCGTGGACCATCGGCTTCAGCTATACAAGCGCTATCTGGGCGTGCGGGACCGTCATTATTGGGAATGGGCGATCTCGTGCGTCATCAATTGGGACCGTACCGAACCGGATCCCGACGTCATCCACATCCACGGGGACCACGATCATATTTTTCCGTTCCGCTACATAAAAAATTGCATTCCGATCAAGGGTGGCACACATATTATGCTGGTTACGCGTTATAAATGGTTTAACGAGAATCTGCCAAAATTGATCCTTGACGGGAAATTGTGAACCTCGTTTCGTAAATTTACAAACCAATAAATCGAATGAAGATGAAAATGATCAAACAGGCCGCCACCATCGGACTCGTGATTCTAATGAGCGGGCTCCTGATCCATGCGGTTCCCGAAGAAACCAAGAAACAGATTACCGGCGAGGGCACCTCGCGCTATTTCCCTGTCGCAGTTGATTTTGCAGGCGAACCGGCACCGCTCAACATCACCGATGTGCGCGAACGCTTTGACCGGGAGTTGTTGGTCAACGCCAACCTCGATGCGACCACGCTGCTCATCATCAAACGCGCCAACCGCTATTTTCCCATCATCGAACCCATCCTGGCCAAGAACGGCGTCCCCGACGATTTTAAATATCTCGCGGTGATCGAAAGCGGGTTGGTGCACGCGACTTCACCGGCCGGTGCGCGCGGCATCTGGCAGTTCATGCCCGATACGGCGCGTGGATACGGGATGGAGGTCAATGAAGTTGTCGATGAGCGCTACCATCTGGAAAAATCCACCGAGGCCGCCTGCCGGTACCTGTTGGCGTCAAAGCAAAAATTTGGCTCGTGGACGCTTGCAGCCGCCGCTTACAATGGCGGAAACAACGGCGTAAACCGCCAGATCGAGATGCAAAAGGTAACCGATTACTACGACCTTCACTTAACCGAAGAGACCGCCCGTTACGTATTCCGGATCCTGGCGCTCAAGGAAATCATGAAGAACCCTCAACAGTACGGTTTTACGATCGCCCCCGAAGAACTTTATGAGAATCTGCCCGTTCGCAAGGTTGAGGTTGACTCCACGATCAATGACCTGGCCTCTTTTGCCAAAAATGAGGGCATCAACTACAAGATCCTGAAGATTCACAACCCGTGGCTGAGGGATAGGAAGCTGTTGAATAACAGCCGCAAGAAATACGTGATAGATATTCCTACCAAAGGGTATTAAAAAAAACCGCCATTCGGCGGTTTTTTTTGTGTTTTTAAAAGAGAAGGTTTGCGGCGCCTGCGGCGCCGAATGCCTACCGGCGGTTTACTTTTGGCTGGCGCACCAAAAGTAACAAAAGTGCGCTGGCGGCTCTGTCCAAACCTTGATTTCTACGTCGCGCCGCTCCCACGCGCCCTAAGCCGCTCGTCGTTCCTCCTCGTCTCTACGGGCGCTTTCAAGGGCCTGCGCTGCGGCGCTTCCTCGAAATCTACGGTTCTCCCAGAAGCCGCTTGAGCGGCCGCGTATCGCCGGAGGGTTATCTTTCGAATATTAGTGGGAGGGAAGGGATGTTTTGAATGCGGCCGCGTGTCGCCCGCATGATTTTCTTTCGTCGGAGCTTATTACCAATATGATGACGATTTGATCAATGTCAATTTTGGATGAACGGCAGCTCATGCGGCTTGTGGGTTCCTGCGTGAAAAATCAAAGAGGATCGCGGCTAAAAATCGGCGCTGTTTGAGCATCGGCGAAGCCATGCGAGTTCGGCGATTTTCCCGCGAGCGTCTTTAGATTTTTAGCAGGGTTCCGCCGCCGCCGCCTTTTTGTTTCTTTTGCGGCGAAGCAAAAGAAAACCGCCGGTAGGCCCTCGGCATCGAAGATGCCACCAGCCGCACCGCAGGTGCAAAAAAAGGAACCGCCGTTTTCCCCAACGGCAAAAAAAAACCGCTATCCGGCGGTTTTTTTAAATTTTCTTCATTTGTTCCTTCATCATCGAAATCTGCTCTTTCAGCATGTTGTGCTTGTCAAGCTTCTTGGCTTCATTGAGCAAATTCGTCGCCTCAAGCTTGCGTCGGCGGGAAAGCGCCACACCGGCCAGATTGAGCTTGGCGACCGCGAGGTCCATGTCCATGGAAAGGCCCAGTTCAATGGCTTTTTTAAAGTACTTTTCGGCCTGGATGAGGTTGGTCTGCGAAAGCATGATCCCGTGCAGGTAATTGAAGTAACCTTGCTGTTTGCGCACAAGCGCCGTTTCGGGGTTGCGGATCTTGCCCAGCCACTTTTGAGCACCCGCAAAATCTTGCTTCCGAAGGCGCAAAAATGCCAGCAGGATAAACTCGTTTTTGAAGTACAGGAAGATCGGGATGACCGAGAGCAGAATCAGGAAAATGCCGTTTCCGGTATAGCCGTCAACAATCTGCCAAATACCCAGTGCAATGAGCAATCCGGCCAGCGCAAGTTTGATATTTCGGTGGAACATGATGTCAATTTTAGTGGGTGCAAAGGTAGCAAAAGATTTAAAATTATTTTTCCAAAAGACCTTGCCCGTGAAAAAACACTTTGTATATTTGCACCCGGTTATTGGATAACCATCCACTGTCAAAAAGTTAAGCATTAAAGATATACAGCAATGAGCAAAAGAACGTTTCAACCATCGAAGAGGAAAAGAAGGAACAAGCATGGATTTATGGACAGAATGGCCACTGCGAATGGAAGGAAAGTTCTTGCGCGCAGAAGGGCGAAAGGCCGTCACAAACTGACTGTCTCATCTGAGCCACGACACAAAAAATAATGTTTGAGAAAGCAAATAAGGCGTTACCACCAGTAGCGCCTTTTTTTATACCTTGTTCAGTCGAAGTCACAAGTCTTAAGGTCTTAAAGTCATAAGGGCGGATATCGCGGACGTTCATTGCCGAATTGATTTTTAAAAGCTGATCCGGCTGTTCGCTGCAAGCTTTTTTAAAAACCACCACTTTGAATCCGCTTTCAAAAGCTTCCGTTGGTCGCTTTTAAAAACGGCTAAAGTTCGGTGGTTTTTCGCAAAAGGCTTTTCACTGCCATCCGGGCTAGATCGTGAACTTTTCCTGATTTATGACCTTAAGACTTTACGACCTTATGACAAAACATAACTTATAACCCACAACTCACAACTCACAACCAACTACTACATGCCCAAAGACACCACCATCAAATCCGTCCTCATCATCGGCTCAGGGCCCATCGTCATTGGCCAGGCCTGCGAATTCGACTATGCCGGCTCACAGGCGGCGCGCTCCATCCGCGAGGAAGGCATCGAGGTCATCCTGATCAATTCCAATCCGGCCACGATCATGACCGATCCCCAAATGGCCGATCACGTCTACCTCAAGCCGCTCACGACCAAAAGCATCATCGAAATATTGAAGGCGCATCCGCAGATCGACGCGGTGCTTCCCACCATGGGCGGCCAGACGGCGCTCAACCTCTGCCTCGAAGCCGACGAAAAGGGCATCTGGCAGGACTTCGGGGTGCGACTGATCGGGGTTGACATCAACGCCATCAACATCACCGAGGACCGCGAGCAGTTCAAGCAACTGCTCGAGCGCATCGGGGTTCCGGCGGCACCGGCCAAGACGGCCAACTCCTTTTTGAAAGGCAAGGAAATTGCGCAGGAATTCGGGTTTCCGCTGGTGATCCGGCCCTCGTTTACCCTGGGCGGGACCGGTGCGGCCTTCGTGCACAAAAAAGAAGATTTTGACGACCTGCTCACGCGCGGGCTCGAGGCATCGCCCATCCACGAGGTGCTCATCGACAAGGCGCTCCTGGGCTGGAAGGAATACGAACTCGAATTACTTCGGGACAAAAATGACAATGTGGTCATCATCTGTTCCATCGAAAACATGGACCCGATGGGCATCCACACCGGCGATTCGATCACGGTGGCCCCAGCCATGACGCTCTCCGACCGGACGTTCCAGAAGATGCGCGACATGGCGATCTTGATGATGCGTTCCATCGGAAACTTTGCGGGCGGCTGCAATGTGCAGTTCGCCGTCTCGCCCGATGAAAAGGAAGACATCGTCGCCATCGAGATCAACCCGCGCGTGTCGCGTTCGTCGGCACTTGCCTCCAAGGCTACGGGATATCCCATCGCCAAGATCGCGTCGAAACTCGCGCTCGGCTATCATCTGGACGAACTGCAGAACCAGATCACCAAGACCACATCGGCATTGTTTGAGCCCACGCTCGATTATGTAATAGTCAAGATTCCGCGCTGGAACTTTGACAAGTTCGAGGGCGCCGACCGTACGCTCGGGCTGCAGATGAAATCGGTGGGGGAGGTGATGGGCATAGGCCGGTCTTTCCAGGAAGCGCTGCACAAGGCGACGCAATCGCTCGAGATCAAGCGCAACGGCATCGGCGCCGACGGCAAGGGCTATCGGAACTACGAGCAGATCATCGACAAGCTCACGCACGCCAGTTGGGACCGCGTCTTCGTCATTTACGATGCCATCGCCCTGGGCATCCCGCTTTCGCGCATCCATGAGATTACCAAAATAGACATGTGGTTCCTCAGGCAATACGAGGAACTCTATCTGCTCGAAAAGGAAATCTCGACCTTCAAGATCGACACGCTTCCGCGCGAACTGCTGCTCGAGGCCAAGCAAAAAGGCTACGGCGACCGCCAGATCGCGCACATGATGGGCTGTCTGGAAAGCCAGGTGTACAAGCTCCGCGAGCAGATGAACATCAACCGCGTGTACAAGCTCGTCGATACCTGCGCCGCCGAATTCAAGGCTTCCACACCGTACTATTATTCGACTTTTGAGGCCGGGATCGAGACCGCCGACGGCAAATCATACGTCCATAACGAGAGCGTCGTGAGCGACCGGAAAAAAGTGGTCGTTTTGGGCTCGGGTCCAAACCGGATCGGGCAGGGGATTGAATTTGACTACTCCTGTGTCCACGGCGTATTGGCCGCGCGCGAATGCGGGTACGAGACCATCATGATCAATTGCAACCCGGAGACCGTCTCGACCGATTTCGACATCGCCGACAAACTCTACTTCGAACCCGTTTTCTGGGAACACATCTACGACATCATCCGCCACGAAAAGCCCGAAGGCGTCATCGTGCAGCTCGGCGGACAGACCGCGCTCAAGCTCGCCGAAAAACTCGACCGTTACGGCATCAGGATCTTTGGGACCAGTTTCGACGCGCTCGACCTTGCCGAGGACCGCGGACGGTTTTCGACGCTGCTAGAAGAATTGAAGATCCCGTTCCCGAAGTTCGGGGTGGCGCAAAACGCCGACGAGGCCTCCGCACTGGCCGATGTTTTGGACTTCCCGCTTTTGGTGCGCCCGTCTTATGTTTTGGGAGGACAGGGCATGAAGATCGTCATTAACAAGGAAGAACTCGAGGCGCACGTCATCGATCTGTTGAAAAACATTCCCGGAAACAAACTCCTTCTGGACCACTATCTGGACGGGGCCATCGAGGCCGAGGCCGATGCGATCTGCGACGGCGAGAACGTCTACATCATCGGGATCATGGAGCACATCGAGCCATGCGGGATCCACTCCGGCGACTCGAATGCGACGCTTCCGCCTTTCAATCTCGGCGAATTCGTTATGCAGCAGATCAAGGACCACACGCACAAGATCGCGCTCGCGCTTAAGACAGTGGGCCTGATCAACATCCAGTTTGCCATCAAGGACGATACGGTCTACATCATCGAGGCGAATCCGCGGGCGTCCCGCACGGTTCCCTTCATTGCCAAAGCGTATGGCGAGCCGTACGTGAACTATGCCACCAAGGTCATGCTGGGCGAAAAGAAGGTCACCGATTTCAAGTTCAACCCCAAATTATCGGGTTTTGCGATCAAGCAACCGGTGTTCTCCTTCAGCAAGTTCCCGAATGTCAACAAGGCGCTCGGTCCCGAAATGAAGTCCACGGGCGAAAGCATCCTGTTTATTGAAGATCTTAAGGACGACCAATTCTACGAGTTGTACTCGCGGCGCAAGATGTACCTGAGCCGTTAACCCGCAGATTCCGCATAGCGCGCAAAATTGTCGAGAATGGACTGCCAACCTTGGCGCTGCATTTCCACGGGATGCGTGCCTTCCGGCTCGAAAGTCTCGGTGATGCGGGTTCCCCCATCGGTTACCTCGAACGCGATGGAAACCTTGCGCCCGTCCGCTATCTCGTATTCGATCAACGATTGCGGTTCGATACGGCTGTAGGTGCCTTCGAAATCGAAGTTCATGCTCCCGTCGCGTGCGGCCATCGTTGAGCTGAAGCGTCCGCCCTCGCGAAGATCGTTCTCCGACCTTGGGCAGTGCCATTCAGGAGTCGCAAAATTCCAGTTGACGATGTGTTTGGGATCGGTCCAGATTTCCCATGCTTTTGAGGGTGGAACCGATGTGTAAGCGTGAATAGTGATCATCGAAAGAAAATTTTGAAGGGCCGGCATGAATTGGGACCAGCCCTGGTTGAAGTTATCAGAAGAAAGTTCGGGGTTACCGGCCGGGTCAAATGACCGCAAACCCGAATGGACGAGTTCAAGCCGTGTTCCGCCCGCATCGGGAATCAGCCTGAATTCCAGAAGCGACTCTCCTGGATAGCCGGCATAACGCCATTTATACGAAATCAGTTCAGGCTTTTGGGACGAAACGACTTTCCACAAATGGACAAAGTCGCGGCCACCATGTGACACGGTGAACTGGGTTTCAAATCCGGGGATGGGCCTGAATCCCGGCATCATCGGGAAATACCATTGGCGCATCAATACTGGGTCGGTAAGGGCGTCCCACACACTATCGGGCGGGTGGGGCAGGCGTTTGACCTTGACCACATTGTCTTCCATGCCATCTTTTTTTGAGCCATTAAATTAGGTTATATTTGCTGCCTATCATCGTTTTATGACAAAAAAATACTTATTGGCCCTTTGGCTGATTATGTCCGTGGCCACCGCATCGGCACAGGTTTTTACCGACAGCAACCTTCCCATCGTGCTGATCGATACCGACATCGATCCCAATACCGGGGCGCCTTCGGTGATTCCCGATGATCCCCGCGTGCTCGCCACGATGAAGGTCATCCGCCGGCCCGATGGCTCACGGAATTACCTGTCCGACGCCGTAAATCCGGCATTCCTGAACTACGACGGCCGCATCAGCATTGAGATTCGCGGTTCCTCATCGCAATTATTGCCAAAAAAAGGATATGGCCTCACTACGCTGGAGGACGATGATTCCGGCAACAACAATGTCGAATTGCTGGACATGCCGTCCGAGAACGACTGGACCCTCAACGCGCTGGCGTTTGACCCCTCGCTGATGAGGGACCACATTTCCTACAGGCTATCTGAAATGCTGGGCCATTATGCGCCCCGGACCAAATATTGCGAAGTCGTCGTGAATGGCGAGTATGTGGGGCTCTATTTATTGCAGGAAAAGATCAAGGCCGATTCCGACCGGGTCAATATCCTCAAGATGGCCACGTCTGACAATGCCCTGCCGCAACTCACCGGAGGCTACATCACCAAGGCCGATAAGCTCACGGGCGGCGACCCGCTTGCCTGGACGATGCTCTCCTACAACGGCGTCACCGACTACATCCACGAACAGCCCAAGCCGGAGGACATCACGACGCAGCAGCACAACTACATTCAATCGCGGTTCCAGGCGCTCGCGGCAACGTCGTCGTTCAACAACAGCAATGTTCCGGGAGGATATCCGTCCGTAATCGATGTGCCGAGTTTCGTTGATTTTATGATCATAAACGAACTGGCCTCCAATGCCGACGCCTATCAACTGAGCACTTTTTTCCATCAGGACAGGGGAGGTAAACTTCGCGCGGGGCCGGTTTGGGACGTAAATCTCAGCTACGGGAACGATCTCTTTGCGTTCGGGCTTGACCGAAGCCATTACGATGTTTGGCAATTTGACAATGGCGACAATACAGGCTCGCGTTTCTGGAAAGACCTTTTTCAGAGCCCGCCGTTCCGGTGCCAGTTCGCCCGCAGGTGGAACGAGCTTACCCAACCGGGCCAACCGTTGCGGCACAATAATCTGGTGCAGATGCTTGCGGACGTGACCGGACTGATTTCCGAGGCCGCCACACGCGAGAACCAGAAATGGGCCACCGTGCCGAACCACATGGCCGAAGTCGATGCGATCGCGCTCTTTTTGTATAACCGCATCAATTGGATGAACGCCAATATAGGCGCGTTCGATGCTTGTGCCAACCCGGTGCTTCCGCCGCTCGTCATATCCAGGATCCATTACAATCCGGTGCCTTCGGGTCCTTATTCGGCCAACGATTCCGAATTTTTGGAAATCACCAACGCGGGCACCCAAACCGTTTCGCTTGCGGGAATTTATCTGCGGGAGCCCGGCGTCAATTTCCAGTTTCCCGCTTCCGCGACAATTTCCGGAGGGAATAAAATTTACCTCGCTTCAAATTCGGCTGTTTTTCAAAACCGATACGGACTGGCCGCCGGCGGGCAATTCACCCGGAACCTTCCAAACGGATCGCATCCGATTGTGCTGGCCGATGCCTGGGGCAATGTGATAGACCGTGTGGAATATGACGATGAAACTCCGTGGCCCGATGCTGACGGCAACGGGAATTACCTGCAACTTATTTCCACCGATCTGGATAACAGCCTCGCGGAGAGTTGGGTGGCAAGCGGTTCGTCGCTGGAAACGGCAGCTTTCGGGCTGGGTGGATTTTCGGTCTACCCGGTGCCGGTGCGCGATTGGCTCCACATTGATTCAAATGAAAAAGCCGCGCGCTACTTCCTGACGGACAGTTCGGGAAGAATTTTGCACGCGTCTGAAGTTCAGGATGGGCGACTGGATTTTTCGGGTTATCCCGCAGGATTGTACTTCCTCCGGCTGGAAAATGGCTCGGGGGAATCCCGGACCGTGAAAGTCATCCGGGAATGATCACTTGACGAGAAACTCACCGTGCACCGAAACATTTTTTGAGACCTTGTTCCGGACCACTGCAGGAATTCCGATTTCGAAATCGTTCGTATTGACCACGAAATCCGTCACGATCTCAATGCCTCCGGCGGTCTTCCGGATCTTGGCCGGCGCGGTGATTTCCTTGGACTTGCCGTGAAGTTCGAGTTTTCCGCGCAGGGTATAATTCTTTGGTGATTCGGTCAGGTCGGCCACGTTGAAATTGTCGATTTTTCCGCGAAAGGTCGCCTTGGGGTATTTGTCGCTCTCCAGGTAATTTTCGTTGAAGTGTTCCTCCATCAACGCAACCTTGAAACGGAATCCCTTGACCATCGCAAGGCTCGCGATTTCGCCTGTTTGGGAATTCAGCACACAGGTCGCCGCGTCATTTTTGGCCCTGACTTCCTCAAAAGAGGGAACCGAAGCCTCAAAGGTGATCTTTCCCGTCTTGGTCGACATTTTTTCCTGCGCGCCCGCCAGCTGAAACGCGGCAATCAGCGCCAATGCAAGTAACTTTCTCATAATTTAAGGTTGGAGCCCGTCGGCGTTCCACTGTACGATGATATCAATAAGGTTTTGGGGCAGCCTCGGCCCTCCGTTGGGCATGAGGCCCGGTGATCCTTCCGGCCTGGAAATCCTGTCGATAAGCCCGCGGCTCTGGACGGCTTCGCGAACCTGCTCGAAACTGGTCAGCGACATCGGTGCACCATTGGCCGGGATCGTGCCGTGGCATACGATGCAATTGTTGTTGATGATGGTCCGGACATGGTTGGCGTATGTGATGTCTTCGGTAGGCACGCTGCCCTGAAGATCCTGAGCGCTGTCGTTCTCGCAACCCGCAATAAACACGGCCATTGCAAAAATAATTGGGGACTTCCTGAACATTATTTAAGTATATGATTCAAATTTAGGGATTTAATTACAGTTAAAATAAAATTAAAATTAAATTTGTGTGATATCCGGAAAATGAAAAAGAAACTTCTCATCGGCTTTCTCCTCTTGTTCGTAGTCCTGGCGGCCGGTTACTTCTATACCTACAAAGGCCACAGGGATATCAAAACTGAAGATTCGGCCTACACGCTCACCACCGCTGTCTTGTCAGGTGAATTTACATCCAATCCCGAAATGGCAAACGCGCGGTATTCGGACAAGGTAATCGAGGTTACGGGCAAGGTGACCGGCGCGGATGCCGAAGCCGGATCCATCACCATCGACGAAAAATTGTACGCCACCATGGATAAAAACCAGAAGTTGCCTGCCCAGGGCACCGCGGTCACCGTTAAGGGCCGTTTTTTGGGTTACGACGACCTCCTGGAAGAATTCCGCATGGACCAAGCTACCCTAAACGATTGACATGAAAATAAAAATACTGCTCTGCCTGCTGGCCCCCGTGTTTTCAATGGCCCAGGAAGACCTGTTGGCCGGCGCCGATACCCTTTCGCAAAGCACCAACGTAGAGTCGGCATTCAAAGGACTGAAGATCGTGAACATTGAGTCGACGAAACTCGCCGCACGAAAGGATTTTTACTTTATCGTTGCGCACCGTTTTGGCTCGGTGGAAGGCGGCTTCGAAAGCTTTTATGGTCTGGATGATGCGGTCACCCAACTTAAATTTGTTTACGGTGTAACCGATTGGCTTTCGGTTTCGGCGGCCCGCAGCGAACTCGCCTATGATTTTGCGTCCAAGGTAAGGCTCGTTCCCCAGCAAACCGACCGGTCACCCGTGAATGTGGTGGGTTTTGCCAGCCTCGGCTTCAACAACAAGATCAAGCCCAGCCTTTATCCGGGGATGAAAGACGCGCACCGCCTGATTTATGTTGCACAGGTGTTGGTGTCAAGAAAGTTCAATGACCGGCTTTCACTCGAGGTTGCGCCTTCCTTCTTCCACGAAAATTTTGTACTACTCGAAGAGCAGCATAATTCGCAGTATGCACTCGGTGTCGGTGGCCGATACAAATTTGCCAAACGATGGTCGGTCAACATGGATTACGTGGCCCATCTAAACCGCGCCTCCGAATCGCCATATAAAAATCCATTGTCCATCGGAGTGGACCTTGAGACTGGTGGGCATGTTTTCCAGATGCACTTCACCAATGCCCAACCCATTCACGAGGCCGGTTTTATGGGCCAGGCATCGGGCGACTGGACTGAGGGCAACATCTTTTTCGGATTTAACCTTCTTCGGGTATTCTAAAAAAAAATCCCGCCGAAGCGGGACTTGTCATTCTTTTATAAATTTCAGTGATTGCTGTCGGCCTTGGATATCGGTCAGCAGCAACACGTAGCTGCCGCGTGCCAGCGAAGAGACCTTGATTTCATTAAAATCACCTTCGCTCGCCATGACCTTGCGGCCGGTCAAATCGAAGATGGTCGCCGACGACAGCGCAATTTCGGTCGATGCCACCGATATGTGGAGCGTTTCCTTGACCGGATTGGGATAAATCCCGAACATCGAGATGTTTTGGCTGTTGTTGGATAGCGGCGCAGATCCTTCGATCACCAGCAATGATGCGTTTATTTCCGGGTTTTCGATCACATCGACGGTTCCCGAAGGCCACCGCACGATGATCTCGTCAATGCTTTCGGACGCCCCGATGCCGAAATGGGTATTGAGCGAACTCATGTAGCGGAAGCCGTCGCCGCTGCGCACGTCGCGGATCTTCATCCCGAAATCACCGTGGATTTCCACCCGCGCGCCGATTCCGTTGGAATTGCTTTCGACGCCCTGAAGATGCACTTTTATCCAATTGTTATCGTTGCCGCTGTTGAAGTAGACCATTGTCCCGTTCTGGACGTCAAGGAAGCCGTCGTTGTTGAGGTCGCCTATGGGTCCGTTGGATGGCGAAACCGGCACGGGCGAAAACGTCATGTCCCCATTGTTGAACATGATCGTGCTGCCGCCCGCGAACACATCGACAAAGCCGTCGTTGTCAAAATCGTGCGCGACATGTTCGATATTGGTCGTGACAAATGTGTCCCAACCCGATGAAGCGGTAATGTCGGAGAATGTTCCGTCGCCGTTGTTCATCCTGAATTTATGGCCGCCATTGGTGAAGGAGCTCGCCCCGATCACCGCGTCCATATCGCCGTCATTGTCAAAATCGCCCCATGCCGACGACCACGATTGCGAGGGCTCCGCCATGTTGGATTCAATGCTGACGTTGGTAAAGTCACCATTGCCGTCATTGCGGTGCAGCTCGTCCACATTTGCTCCCGAATTTCCGCCCCGGCATTTTGCGATGAACAGGTCCTGGTCGCCGTCATTGTCGTAATCCATCCAGATCGAGCCGTAATTTCCGCCACTCGGGAAATCGCCCAGGCCACCCTGATTGAAGGCCAGGTTGCCCGTTCCGTCATTGATGTAGTAAACATTGGGCGCCACGTCATGGCACACGAAGGCATCCAGATGGCCGTCGCCGTTGATGTCCACGAAATTCGAACGTTGCGAGAACACGTATTGCGGCCCGGACATCTCGGTAAAACCAGTGCCGGCGTCGTTTTGTTTCATAAAGGTGACTCCGCTTCCCGAACCATATAAAAGGTCGTTCCTGCCATTTTTGTCGATGTCGCCGGCGGCAATGCTCCAACTTGGCGTGAAATCGGCTGCGGGCGTGGTGATGGTGGCGCCCGTGAAGCCGCTGCCGTTTGCCGCCTGGTAAAGGATGTGGACCGAACTTGTATTGACCGAGACGATGTCATCCAGGTAATCGCCGTTCATGTCCACCACGCAACTCTTGGTCCCGCCGGCAACCCCGAATGTCTGTCCCGTAAACGTGATGGGCGCATCGATGGGTTCAGGCCCGTCGTATTCGCTGATCTGGAAAGTGAATCCCGCCGATGTCCAACGATTGTCAAAAGCGATATAGTAAGTTGTACCTGCCGCAACTTCGAAAGTTGCCATTGAGGTGTAACCCGCACCCGAGTCATCGTCGCCGCTGTGGCAAACGAGCGCATTGCAACCTCCGGTGTATACGTGGAACCGCGTGTCGGTGCTGTTGTTGATGGGAAGGTCGGTGGTGAGCAGTACCGTCAAATCCTCTGCAGGCGTGAAACTGTACCATTCTCCGGCGCTGGTATTTCCGGGTCCATTGGCGGCGCAAATGGGAACGGGTATTTGCGAGCCGTTGATTCCGCTGACGACATGCGTGCCCAACGAAATGGGGAGTGCGCCTGCACAGGTGTCCTGGGCTGCCGCATTAGCCGAAAAGAGTACCGGGAAAGCGAGGAGTAATATTTTTCTCATATGATTCTGATTAGTGGTTTGCGCGCCCGAAGGCTCTCAAATTTAGGAAAATTTAATCACAAAACTAAAGTTAGGCATTGAATTACAAGGAATTAAAAAACCCCGCTCGTGGCGGGGCCTTTGTTATTGCTTGATGAATTTCTGCGTGTGCTTGTTTCCGTTTTCGTCCTGTAAAAGGATAACGTAGGTTCCGGCCCTGAGTGCGCGGATGTCCATCCGGTCCTCTTCCACAGCGCCTGAAAACACCAGTTTGCCGGCAAGATCATAAATTTGGGCCGTACGGACCTGCAAATCCCCCTTGAATGAAAGTGACTCGTGGGCGGGATTCGGGTATACCGTAAAAGCCTGCACGGAGTTGTCATTGACTGACAATTGCGGCGATGAACCTTCCAGGATAAACAGCGATTGGTTACTGGACGGATCCAAAATCTCGTCGATCAAACCCGAAGGCCAGATAACGACGACCTTGGTGATCGACGTGGCGGTTCCGATTCCAAAATGCACGTTCAGCGAACTCATGTTTGAAAATCCTTCGCCACTGCGGACCTCGCGGATCTGTTTGCCCCATGAGCCGTAAATTTCCACACGGGCACCGATTCCGTTGCGGTTGCTCTGGACGCCCTGCAGGCGGACTTTCAGCCATTTGTTGGGGTTACCGTTGTTGTAATAGACCATGTTGGACGACTGTACATCGAGGAAACCGTCGTTGTTGAGGTCGGCGATCCCGCCCTGCCCGAAGGGAAGGTCGTAGCCCGTAAAGGTCATGTTCCCGTTGTTGAGGTATAGTTCCTTGCCATTCTCCCATAGAAAATCGATCCATCCGTCGTTGTTGAAATCGCCCGACTGGATTTCCCAGGACCCGACCTGCGGCAGGATTCCGCTCGTGGAATAAACATCGGTAAAGGTACCGTCGCCATTGTTGCGGTAAAGCCTGTTCTGATCGGAAACGTTTGAGAGCACGATGTCCATGTCCCCGTCGTTGTCGTAATCGGCAAACGCCGAAGACCAGCTCTGGAAACCGTCGTTTACCCCAGCCGCGGCACCGGATTCGGTGTACGTTCCGTCGCCGTTGTTCTTGTAAAGGAGGTTGATGCGTTGCGGATCGCCCACCGGTGCACCCCCACGGCATTTGGCCATGTACATGTCCATGTCGCCGTCGTTGTCCACGTCGCTCCAGGAACTGGCATAATTCCCGCCCACGTCAAGCGTCGGCATCAATGTCTGGTCAAAAACAAGATTTCCCGCGCCGTCGTTGCGGTAGGTGTGGCTCTGGTCCACATCGTGGCACGCAAACAGGTCGAGGTTGCCGTCGTTGTCAATGTCGATGAAATTCGTCCTTTGTGAAAATATGTACTGCGGATAGGTCACGATCGAGTATGAAGTCCCGGTCGCATTCGCCTTGATGACCGATACGCGGCTTCCGTTCCCGAAGCAAAGGTCCGTATAACCGTTGCGGTCAAAATCGGCGGCGGCGATGCTCCAGTCGGGGGTAACATTACCAACGCCAAGCCCCGTTACGGAGTAGATCGTCGGGACAAACCCGCCGGATGCCTGTTGTTTGTATACGGTGAGCTGGTTTGGCTGGACCGTCACGATATCGTCCAGGTAGTCTCCGTCCATATCCACGACGCAAGGATTGTACGATGCCGGGCCAAACACCTGTCCCGTAAAGGAAACCGTTTGGGCATTGATGGCTGTTGCGCCCACAAGGGCAAGGGCCAGGTAAAATTGTTTCATTGGTTTGAATTATTGATTAGTCACAGGGTGTTGTCAGGGAACTGATGTATTGGCTCATGAGCGCAACCCCTTCCTCGTGCACGATGGTGCGGCCGATGATGGGCATCATGACCGATTGGTCGGTCGAACTCATGCGGTGGATCATCTCGGAGCGGTCCGGATCTCCCGCCCGGATTACGTACGGCTTGTCAGGTATGCTCTGCGTCGGCTCCATGCAAACGCCAAAGAGGTACATGTCATTGTTGCTGAAGTTGAACCGCATCGGTGCATAGTCGCAATGCGCTCCGTCACGGTGGCAATGCGCGCAATTCATATCGATGTAGGACCGTGCCCGAAGTGCGAGCGGTTTGCTGGTGTCTTTCCAGTCCACGGTGGAATTGATGTTTGCTGGAACGCTTTCAAGATAGCCTTCGGCGATCCATTTCTGCAACTGGTTTTGCTGCGAAGTTCCGTAATCATATGTATAATTGAGGTTCTGTGGCTTCGGCCCGATGGGTATGACCACCTCGCCAAGCGACGTGTGGTTCGGGTTCAGCTTATGGCAGGTGTGGCATTCGATCGACGCCGGAACCTTGTAATCGGTATGCTTTTGTACGCCGTTCTCCATCCAATCGATCGGGACGGTCGTGCCGTTGCCATCGGTATCGAGGAACGCCTCGGTCATGTCATCGTTCCAAAGATAGTTGTAGGTCTCCCAGCCGCTGTCATCGGACTGCCCGGGAACATTGTACGACGATTCCCTCTTTTTGATCAGGATACGCGTTTCGATAATCCGCGTCGTGTTCCCGGGAAGGACATTGTCGTAGTAAAAAGTCTTGATCAGGGCCGACCCCACCGGAAAATCCAGGATGTTGTCATCCCCGTCATAAGTGGCCTTGACCCCCGACGGCATCCAGACAAAGCGCTTCTTGTGTGCGTAATCGCTAAAGAGTTCGCTCGCCGGCTTATACGGCAGGACTTTATAGGAGGGAACCTGGTTTTTTAGCTCGCCATCGAAGAATTTGTAGTCCGAAAGTTTCGGGTAGGGCACCTGCGTCAGGTCCATGACAACGGGCGATACGGGGATGTATTCATCTTCGGGATCGTCATCGGAACAACGGACAAAGACCGCAAGGGAAAGCGCGATCAGGACGGCCAGGTAAAATTTCTTCATGGGGTTTTGGAAATTGGTTTTCAAAAATAGAAAAATATTTATAATAACCACGTTCAAAACCAATTAACCGCAACCTTTGTGTTGTAAAACCTTTAATTTATCAATCCGGGCGCGAATTTCTTGGCAAATTCAAATCCCGGGACTGTCATCGCGTTTATCCTCAAATGCAGCGCCGCGCACCAGGTCTTCGGGCAGTGATTTTTTTGCCTTGGCGCCCATTCGTTTGAGTTTTTCGACGCTCCCGATCAGGTTCCCATTGCCCGTGTGGAGTTTTTTCAGGGCTTCGTCATACGCCTTCCGGCCTTCTTCCATCTTTTTGCCCACCGTTGAAAGGTCCGAAATCAAACCCTCGAACTTATCATAAAGAGCCCCTGCCTGCCGCGCGATCTCGATGGCATTTTCCTGCTGTTTTCGGTTGGTCCACATGGAATCGATGGTGCGCAGGGTAGCCAGCAACGTCGCGGGAGTGACAATGACGATATTGCGTTCGAACGCCTTGTTGTATAGCGTCGGGTCCTCGCGAAGCGCAAGGGCAAATGCGGGCTCGATGGGGATGAAGAGCAACACGAAGTCCGGGCTGTCGATCTTGTAGAGATGGTGGTAATTCTTAGCGCCCAATTGCTCCACATGCCGCCTTATCGATGCGACGTGCTCACGCAGATGCCCGTTGCGCGCGACCTCGTCTTCTTCATTGCAGCACCGTTCATAAGCGGTAAGCGAGACCTTGGAATCGATGATCAGTTTTTTGCCGTCGGGAAGGTTGACAACCACATCGGGATACATGCGCGAGCCTCCATCGGTCGTGAACGATTGCTGGATGTCGTATTCCCGGCCGCGTTCGAGCCCCGATTTTTCGAGCACGCGTTCAAGTACAAGCTCGCCCCAATTTCCCTGCATCTTGCTATCGCCCTTGAGCGCACGGGTCAAATTGACGGTCTCGCGGCTCATTTGCTGGTTCATGAGCATGATGTTTCCGATGTGTTCGCGAAGTGCCGAATGGTAAACGATGCTCTCCTTGTGGGTATCATCGACTTTTTTTTCGAAAAGCTGGATCTTTTCCTGCAAGGGATGCAGCATATTGTGCAGGTTTTCCCGATTCTGCTCGGTGAACCGCTGCGATTTCTCTTCCAGGATGCGGTTGGCGAGGTTTTCAAATTCCTTGTGGAACTTTTGCCGGAGATCATCGGTTTCCCGGCGGTATTCGTCGCTTCGGGCCGCTAGGTTTTCATGATCGGCCTGCAGCCTTGCGTGCCTTATGGCAAGCTGTTCCCGATCGGCGCGCGAATTTTCGAGCATCGACCTGAGCTCCCCAAGCCTGGCTTCCATCTGTGCCCTCTCGGCCGAGGCCTGTTCCCGCACCTGCTCATACCGTGACTGCCAACCGGCCGCTTTTTCCGAAATCGCGGCAAACTCTCCTTGGTTGCCAGGCAACCATTTCCGGCCAACCAAAATCCCGATTGCGAATGCAAAGGCAGCCCCCGCAACATAAATCCATTCCATAAGGTTTGCTTTTTCCCAAATGTAAAATTTTGCGCATAAAAAAAGCGGCTTTACGGAGCCGCCTTTCAAAGGGTTTTGGTTTTATAGAGGTTATGATGGTTCAAAATTTATTTCCAGCCTGCGGGCCCGCACAGGCCTGCGTGAAAATTTATTGTAGACAAATGCTTTCATGCGTCTTTTCTGGGTCAGGATGATGGGCATATTGATGAGTACCCCTACCACGCAAACCAGCATCAGTATCAGGAGCAGGCTCATGTAAATGAGGTGATTGGCTTCGGAGGTGATGCGGAAATCGGTTACCAAAAAATATCCTGAGATCATAAAAACCGCCAGGGATATGATGAGTGAGATGGTTTTCATAGCAGTTGATTTTAGTTAGTTAATCGGGAGCTTCGGCGGGTCAATCCGGTGCCCTCTAAATTTTTAACTAAATTACTGCGACGCTTCAAGAACCGATTATAGAATTTCCGCAAAGTCTTATATAATTCTTATTAACATATAATTATGTTAACTAAAACGGTCAAACTTTTATATTTTTCCAATGTCCCCGCCTGAAAATCAGGTATCCAACCACTGTGATCATCGTCTCGGCAACCGGAATCGCGATGAAGACTCCGGTCGGCCCCATCTGCATGTATTTAGCCAGAAAGTAAGCGAGCGGAATCTGAAAAAACCAAAATCCGGCCAGGTTTATCCATGTTGGCGTCCACGTATCGCCGGCCCCGTTGAACGCATTGATCAGCACCATCCCGATGCCATAAAAGACATATCCCAAAGCCATGATTCGCGCGGCTTCAACCGCAACGGCGCTTACGGCCGGGTCATTGGTGAAAAATCCGGCAAGCAATTCGGCCCCGAGCAATGAAATCAGCATGACCGAACCCATGTAAATGGCGTTGTACTTGGCCGTCTTGATGACGGATTCCTCTGCGCGCCCGATTTCCTTCGCCCCTAGATTCTGTCCTACCAACGTGGCCGCCGCATTGCTCAGCCCCCAGGCAGGAAGCAGGAAAAAAATCATGAGCCTGACAGCCGTCTGGTACCCCGCCGACCCCGTATCTCCGCCCGTGGTTGCCACCAGCTGCGCCAAAAAGATCCAGCTGCAGGAAGCGATCACAAACTGTAGTACGGCAGGGGATGCGATCTTGACAATCGCCCGAATTTGCGGGAAATCGGGTCTGAGGTACGACAACGACATCTTCAGCAATCGTTCGCCGTTGAAGAGATGGTAAAGCTGATACAGTACACCGATACCGCGGCCTGTCGTGGTCGCGATGGCCGCTCCCGTTAGGCCAAAGGCCGGAACCGGCCCAAGACCGTTGATCAGGATCGGGCAGAGGATGATGTTGGCAATGTTTGCGATCCACAGGCTTTTCATGGCGATGGCGGCATTTCCCGCCCCGCGAAAGATTCCGTTGATCAGAAATAGCAGCATAATGACGATGCTTCCCCCCATCATGATCCGCACGAAATCGGTACCGTGCAGTGCCGATTCGGGCGAGGCACCCATCAGCAGTAAGATATCGGTAGCGAACCAGACGCCCAAGAGAGAGATGACGGCATTGATCGCCACCGCGATCAGGATTGCCTGCATGCCCGCACGCGATGCCGCTACGGGATCTTTTTCACCGATCCTTCGGGCCACCACCGCCGTTGCCGCCATACTGATCCCTATCGCAAGCGAATAAATGATGGTCAGGACCGACTCGGTCAACCCTACGGTCTGGATGGCAAAACTGCTGTTTTCCAGATGCCCGACAAAATACAGGTCCACAAGCGCGAAAACCGATTCCATGACCATTTCCATCATCATCGGGATCGCCAGCAAAACCACCGACAGGCGAATGCTGCCCGTGGTGTAATCCACTTCCTCGCCCTTGAGCGATCGCTTGAAGACGTCGAACAGAAGGGACAATTTACTTTGCGGGTATGTATTTGCCATTGGCCAAAATTTGGATGAAGGCAAATATCATAAAAAAAGCCGCTGATGCGGCCTATGGTTTATAATCGGTGTCTTTTTGATTTTCGGGATGTTCAGGCGGGTAGCGGTCCGCATCGCGGTCGTAGTTGTAATCGCGGTTTTGAAGCGACTGCGGATTCTCGATCGCACGGTTGGATGCAAATGCGCCACCGCCTTCGGTCTCAGCTGTGGGTTGGTCCGGATGGCGGGCGCGTTGGACAGATCTTGGGTTTCCGTCCTCATCGATTTCCGTTTCCCGGTCCAGGGGCCGCGCGTCCTTTTCGCCGGGATTGAAGCCGGGCGGGAGGTTTTCACTGCTGAAGCCCTCATTCAGCCCTCCGGCATGCTTTTCCTGGTGGCCGTTCCATTTATCGTTGTCCTGATCGCGTTGATTCGTTTCCATCGTTTTTATTTTAATATTACGCAAAAATCAGTTTCGCGGCGAGCGATTTAACACGCGTTTGGCACCGCGCATTTCGTTAATTTTGCGCATGCACCGGCACTTCGCGATTTACAAGCCCTTCGGATACCTGAGCCAATTCACCTACGAGAAGAAGCGCCCCAAAAAATTATTGGGCGAACTCTACCCGTTTCCTGCCAGCACCATGGCGATCGGGCGGCTGGACGAGGATTCCGAAGGGTTGCTGCTGCTCACCACCGATGGGAACATCAGCGAGGCGGTGCGTTCGGCCAGGGTCGAAAAGGAATATTACGTGCAGGTCGACGGGGTGATCGATCAGGCGGCTGCCGATGCGCTGTCATCCGGAGTGGAAATCGGTTTTAAGGGCATCCGCTATGTCACCAAGCCCTGCGCGGCAAGGCTGATCCCCGATCCGATGCTTCCCCCTCGCGGAAAAAAAATCCGGGATGAACGGCACGGGCCCACGAGCTGGATATCGGTGACGGTTACCGAGGGGAAATTCCGCCAGGTCCGCAAGATGGCTGCGGCCGTTGGATTTCCGGCGTTGCGTCTGGTCAGGGTGCGCATCGGCAACGAAAAATTGGGCGCCTTGCAACCCGGCCAGGTGCGCGAACACCAAACATTTGACATATGCTGAACATCGTTCTCGTAGAACCCGAAATCCCAAACAACACCGGCAATATCGGCCGCCTTTGCGTGGGCATGGGCTGCAGGCTACACCTCGTACATCCGTTGGGATTCAAGATCACCGATACTGCAGTCAAGCGCGCCGGCCTGGACTATTGGCCGCACCTAGAACTGCGCGAATATAAAAACGTGGACGAGTGGATTGCGCAGATAGCCGATCCTTCAAGGGTTTTCCTGCTGAGCGCCAAAAGTGACGTTCCTTATTTCGATGCCAATTTCCGCGATGGCGACTGGTTGGTCTTCGGGAAGGAAAGCGTCGGCCTGGATTCCGCACTGATGCAGCGGTTTGAAAACCATCTCAAAATCCCCAAGTCGGCCAACATCAGGAGCTACAACATTGCGAATTCGGTGGCTTTTGTGGTGGGGGAGGCCCGCAGGCAAATCGGCTTCAGCGATTTATGAAACCGATGTATGACCGCAGGAGTTTGGTCATCGTCATCTCAAGCGAGGGTTTCGCTTCGCGGTAATCGTCCTTCAGCCTTCCGTCGGGTGCAAAGAAATCCGCGACCGTAAGTTTGGTGATGTTGCGGTCGGCATAAATTTCCTTCACGGTATATTTTACCTCAATGGCCGATGCGGTAAAACCGATCTCCATCGTATACTTGATCCTGTATTGAAATACTTCGCCCAGGTTGCGATAGTGGAAGGCATTGTCGCGGAACCCGTCGATCTTGAGGGATGTCGCGGTTACGTCATAGACATCATAAGGTTCCCTGCCTTTGTAGAAGAATGCCGGCCATGACTGGGAGAGTTCCATCAGCCTTTCGTCCGGCAAGGGCGGCCGCTCGACGAGAACCGCGGCAAATCCCGACGGGGTTAATTCCAATACGGGTTGGGCAACGGCAACTCCTGAAAAAATGAGGAAAAGCGCGGTAAATAGCTTCATGACACAAATATAGCAAAGGCAGGCGGGCCTACAAATCCTTAAAGATAAACTTAACGGCACGCGCATCAAATGCGATCTCTTCCTCGGGGAAAAGCCTGCCGAAAACTCCGTTGGCGGTCAATTCGCCGGGAGTGCCGAAATGGACACCGTCACGCCCCATCACCACCATCGCATCGCTGGTTGCAATGGCGGCCTCGATGTCGTGGGTTGAATAGACGATGCATTTTCCGCGGCGCACGAGTTTCCTCAAAAGCCTGAAAAGCGACAATTTATGCAACAGGTCAAGATGGGTCGCGGGCTCATCGAGGATAATTACAGGAGTGTCCTGCGCCATTGCCCTGGCGATCATCACTTTTTGCACCTGGCCGTCGCTGAGTTGCGAGATTCGTCGGTGGGCCAGTTCCGATGTACCGGTCATTTCAAGTGATTCCGCGGTAATTTCACGGTCGCGCGCGCTCAGTTTCCCGATCCAGCCTGTATGCGGATGCCGTCCCAGCGACACCAACTCGTGGACGGTGAGGTTGCCGGCGGGGGGGCGTTCGGTGAGCACGAGGGCGATTTCGCGCGCAAGTGCCGATGCGGTGTAGGCAGCCAACGGTTTTCCCCTCAGGGACACCTCGCCCGAAAGGGACGGCTGAAGTGCGCTCAGGGTCCGCAAAAGCGTGCTTTTCCCGATGCCGTTCACCCCCACGACCGAGACGAGCGCACCGGCGGAAAGCGAAAGGTCGATTCCGGAGGCAATTATTTTATCCGGGTATCCGATGGCCAATTCTTTTGTTTGGATCACAGGTTTCACGAGAATGGCTTTTTGACAAGGAGCCAGATTACGATTGGCGCCCCGATGATGGACGTGATGGCATTTATGGGAAGCAGGACGTCGGTGCCGGGAACCTGCGTCGCAATATCGCAAAAAATCATTACCGCTGCACCGGTGAGCATCGTGGCGGGAAACAGTATGCGGTGCGATGCCGATGCAAAAATCAGCCTGGCCATGTGTGGGACCGCCAACCCGATGAACGCGATGGGGCCCGCGAAAGCGGTGATGCTTCCCGCAAGCAGGCTCGTGGCGATGATGATCACCCAGCGTGCCGTTGAAATATTGAGGCCCATGCTCCGGGCATAATTCTCTCCAAGCAGCAGGGCATCCAACGGTTTAATACTTCGGACCGCCAATGAAAGGCCCACAAGGACCGCAACGGCCAGTATCCCCACCGATTTCCACGGCAGGTTGCCCAGATTGCCGAGAGACCAAAAAGTGAATCTCTGCAATTGTTCGGCGGGGGCAAAATAGGTCAAAACCCCTACGATTGCCGAGGTAAAGCTGCCAAACATCAGCCCCACGATCAAGATCGACATCGTATCGCGCATCCTGGCCGCCACCGCGAGCACCGCCAAAAGCACCAAAAGGCTACCCGCGCACGAAGCCAGGATGATTCCGCCGGGCGAGGTGAAATAGGAGGAAAGGGCCTCGGGGAGCAATCCGGCTCCCATCACCGCGAATGCGACACCCAGGCTCGAGCCCGAACTCAAACCCAGCACGTAGGGCCCGGCGAGCGGATTCCGGAAAAGCGTCTGCATCAATAGCCCGCTAATGGAAAGCCCCATGCCCGTCAAGAGCGCGGTCAATGCTTTGGGCAACCTGTAATCGGTGATGATGTAGCCCCATGAAGGTTTTGAGGCTTCATCCCCCGAAAGTACCGACCAAACTTCTGCGACGGGAATGGCGACCGGTCCAAGGCAGAGGCTTGCAATTAGCAGCGCGGCCACTGCCAGGGACAACATCACGAAAATGGCGGAATGTCGCGTATCCCTGCCCACTACCGTAATTTTTCAAAAAAGTAAAGCTGATGCCCCGGCAGGAGTTCGGGGTGGAGCATGTGCACCACGTCGCGCAGGACCAGGTCGGGCCGGTTGGGGGCCATCTCGTAATAAAGGATCCCGCCGGTGAGGCCTTTTCGGAACATGTAAACATTTCGTCTCCGGAATGCCGAAAATTCATCGTAATGCGGGTTGGCCTGTTGCATTTCGGACAGATCTGAATATTGTCCGGGCCCGATCCAGACTTCAGCGTTGGCGGCCTTGTCCAGGACGGCTTCAAGCGGCAGGGAAAGGCTTCCGGTACCCGACGTTTCCTCCCAAAGATATTTTCCGCCCGCATCGCGGATGAAAAGGGCGCCCCAGGAATCACCGCGCGGCACGTTCCACCGAGACTCGAACATTCCGCCGATGAGGACTGTCGGCCGGTGCCGGGCCTGACGCGCAATTTTCCCCATTTCGGCATAGTCTTTCTCAATCGACGCAAAAAGGGTTTCGGCGCGCTCCTCGAGCCCGAACAGAGCCCCGAAAAATTTGATCCATTCCGCCTTGCCCAGCGGCGTCTGCTCGTTCCAGTCCCCGTTGAGGATGACCTTGATTCCGCTGTTTTCAAGTTGCCGCAGCCCGGGATTGTCGTCGTTGATCCCGAATCCCACCACGACATCGGGTTGCAGGTCGATGGCGACCTCCGTATTGAGCGATTGGTTGGCACCGAGTTCGGCTATCTTCCCGGCGTCGATCAGTTTGCGAACTTTTTCAGATGAGATATAGGAGAGATTTGGAAATCCTACAAGTGAATTTTCCACGCCGAGCATCTCCAGTGACGGGATATGCGTGGTCGAGGTAACGACGATCCGCTTTACGGGTACGTCGATCGTGGGCAACTTCAAGCTATCGGGGACTTTCGCATCCTTTTTTTTGAGGACGTACCGGTATTTTTTCGCGGCGCCCGGCCACGGATTCAGGATCGTCACCACCGAATATCCCTCATAAGCCACAATCTCGAGCCCCGTGGCATGCCGGATTGCGTTCGTTCCCTTATTCTGTGCGGTGCGCGGCCGATTATCGGCACAAGAGACGGCCATGAACAAAAGGGCGAACAAGGCAATGACGGATCTTACAGGCATGGGAAATTTTCGCAAATGTATAAAAAGGATGGACGATGGACATTATATGTTATATTTGTCGCGGATTTGGTTGCCGCATCGCGGCATGAAAAGGGAACCGGGTTAAAATCCCGGGCTGTACCCGCAACTGTAAGCTGAAAAAGACCTCAGGAAACTGCATTCCACTGTTGAGAAACGGGAAGGAACCTGAAGGGACGCGAGCCAGGAGACCTGCCCGATCCGTTCATTTAATCGATGCCTTCGGGAAAAAAGGCAGGAAGACATGACGGGACGTACCCTATTTTTATTATTCTTCGGCCTCAGCATGCAGGCGCAGCAGGATTCCATCGCACTTCGCGAGGTCATCGTCAGCGATCGCCCGCTCGCCATGATCCGCGAGACGTCGGTGGTCTTCACGGTTGCCGACTCGTTGATCGCGCGCAACGGAAATTCGCTCGCCGGCCTGTTGCGGGATACGCCGGCCTATTTCAAGGAAAACGGTTTCGGAATGGTGGCTTCCCCCGCTCTTCGTGGGACGACGGCACAACATACCGCGGTTATCTGGAACGGAATCAATGTCAATTCGGCGTTTCACGGGCAAATGGATTTCAATGCGGGCAGCGCCAGCGATTTTGACATCGTGACCCTTAGGCCGGGCGGGACTTCCTCTACGCACGGTTCGAGCGCGATTGGGGGAAGCGTACACCTTGAAAACCGGGTAAGGTTCAATTCAGGCACTTCGGCGCGGGTGGACGCGGCCTATGGAAGCTTCAATACGTCGGCCCTGCATTTGGGGGCCAGTCATTCGGACGATAAAGTGGCATTTTCGGCGTCGGCCTCGCACTATTATTCGGATAATGATTACTCGCTGCCTTCGGGACGGAAAAACAGCAATGGCCGGCTGCGCAACACGGGTTTTTCGACAGTCGCTTCATGGCGGCCAGGTATGCGTAACCGATGGACTTATTACGGTCATTCCACCGTTTCCGACCGAAATTTCTCATTGCTTTTTCCTACAGATCCCAAAACGCGGTACCGGGACAACGCTTTTCGCAACCTTTTGGAATGGGCGGGCGATTTCGGGTGGTTTTCGCCCACAATAAAGGCCGCAGTCATTACTGAGGAATACCGGTTTTTCGAGGGTGCGGATTCGCCGGGGCAGGGGTGGGGCCGGGCTTTGACCCAATTGATTCGCGGCGATGCCGGAATATGCCTTGGGCGCGGAAGATTGTTGAACCTTGTGGCCGAGAACACTTCCATTTCGGCCCGGGGCAGCGACGTGGGCACAAGGACCCGCAATGTATTTTCGGCATCGGCACTTTTCAGGCACGAGGTGTCGGACAATTTTGTCTACAACGCCTCTGTCCGGCAGGAATCTCCAAGCGATTACAAAAGCCCGCTTTTATTTGCGGCCGGAGCCAAATTCAGGATCGTCAAGAACCATTTTGCAAGGGCAAATGTGGCAAAAAGTTTCAGGGCGCCGACATTCAACGACCTTTATTGGGGCACGGGCGGCAACCCCGACCTTAAACCCGAAACATCGCTTCAGACAGAAGCGGGATATGTCCTGGAGTCGCGGCAAATCACTATCCAGGCAACTGCGTTTGCCAACAGGATTTCCAACATGATCCGCTGGCTTCCCGCGGAGGCCGGTCAATGGTTTCCGGTCAACGAGCACGAGGTGCAAACCTATGGTGTGGAGTTGTCGGGATCGGCGGGAAGGACATTCGGCCGGCACCGGATTTCGGCCAATGGCTATTACGCCTACACCGCTTCGCAAAACGATTCCGGGAGGCAATTAATTTATGTGCCGATGCATAAGGCGGGGTTGACCGCCGATTGGCAGTTTCGGAAGTTTTCGGCCAGTGCCGCATTTCGATACACCGGCCCGGTGCATACCCGAAGCGATAATGACCCGCGATACGCACTCGACGGCTATGCCGTGGCCGATGCGCGCCTGGGCTACGGTTTGGGCAAATTCTCCCTGGGGATCCGGGTGCAGAACATCCTTGACCGGCAATATGAGGCCGTCGAGCGCCGCTACTTTCCCGGACGCAATTTTATGATCGAATTCACCTTTAAAACATAAATATGAAACAATTCTTCTATCTCTTGGCCGCGATGGCCGTAATTTCCTGCAACAACAATGATGATGATCCGCAACCGCTGGGCAGCTACGACAACGGAATACTGGTTTTGAACGAGGGCGGGGCCGGTACTGTGGATTACATCAGCGCCGACCTGCAGACCGCGCAGCAGGATGTTTTCACGGTGGTCAACGGCGCCTCGCAGGACATCGGGCAGTACGCGCAATCGATATTTTTTGAGGGCGCGAGGGCTTTCATTATTTCAAACGGATCCAACAAAATCACGGTGGTCAACCGCTACACCTTTGAGTATCTCGCCACCATTTCCACGGGGCTCGACGTTCCGCGTTACGGCGTCGTTGAAGGCGGAAAGGCGTACGTGACCAACATGGCGTCTTTTTTTGACGATACCGACGATTATGTTGCCGTGATCGACCTTGCGGATTTGACCTTGGGCGAACCCATTGCGATGAACACCTATGCCGACAGGATTGCCTCTGGCGGCGGAAAGATATGGGTGGCAAACGGCGCTTTTGGCAGCGGGGACTCGGTTACGGTTATCGATCCAGATACCGATGCAATTACCGGGACCATACAAACGGAACTTGCGCCCAATTCGCTGGAATATAAGGACGGAATCCTGTACGTGCTGTGCGCGACTTCGGGTGAAGGTGGAAAATTGATCAGGATTGACGGTGCCGATGCGCAGATCGTGGATGCGATGGCGATTCCGGATCTTTATCCGCAGAATCTCGATATCGAGGGTTCGAAGGCTTACTTTACTGCCGGAACGAAGATTTACGCACCGGAGAAGTCGGCAACGACATTCAACAACGCCGAACTGGTGGACACGCAGTCAGACTCGGATTATATCGGTTACGGGTTTGCCGTGCATGGCGACCGGATCTACATCAGCGAGGCCGCCGAAGACTTTTCGTCCAATGGAAAGGTGCTGGTGTACGGACTTTCGGGCAACCTGATCGCCGATATTCCCGCCGGGTTGGGCCCCAACGGATTCTATTTCAATCTGTAATTTTTCCCTGAATACATTTCCTGCCGAAGCGGTTCCAGCGACCGGGTATCGGCAGCGCGTTTCAAAATGACAGCCGGCGGCCGCGACATCATGCGGCCGTTTGCCGTTATCTGGCCGATGGCGGTTGACAGAAGAGGCTCGCCGATATCGCCGATGACGCCAAGATTGCCGAGGTCTTCGGGCAGTTCATAATCGGGCAGTATCCCGG